>JAISFI010000220.1 GCA_031263685.1 Dysgonamonadaceae bacterium
ACAATCCGTTCCGTTTCCGTTTTTGTCCCGGCAAGGTAGTTCCACTCGGAGAAACCGCTCCGCGATTCCATGTCCGGCAATTCGGCGTCCCGTTTCCTGAGCCGGTCCATAAAACGGTCATTGCCTGCCGATTGTTGATAACGTTTGGCGGCGGCTACCATAGCGGTCTGACTGGCATCGTAATGCAACCCGCCGTAAACAGTTGCCGTGTCCTGAGTAAAAGCGGACGTTTCCTTTTTCAGCCGTACCACCTCGCGGGTGCTCGATACCAGATGCAGCTTGTATTTATCAGAAAGCAGCAAACCATCCTTATCTGTTGGCAGCGCGTTAAAAGCAATTTTGTGAAGTAGTCCCGAAGGCGAATAGTAAATGTTTTTTACGTTCGGCAACTCCTTTTCGAGCGCCTGCCAGACTAATTGATAGAGTTGACCGCCTTTTCCGGAATAAAGCGTTTCGGTCTGTTCCCGGGTATCGCGGGTATCCGTGTGAAGAACCGCCTGCAACTGTTTCTGCTCGCACAGCGGAATCCACGCGGGAGACTTCATGCCCGGACGCAGTACCATGGCGGCATAAAGTGTGGTGTCCGTCCAGTTTTTGTCATACAGGCGAAAATGAACGAACTCAAGAGCGGCATCGCCGGGTTTGAGCTGTTTTTGCACGTCCTGCCATTCGTATGAAAAATCATTTTTTAATTTTTCATTTATAGATGTTGAAATGTTATAAAGAAGAATTTCTAACTTATCATCATCTATATTTTTATCGTTAAATATTTTATAACCTCTTCGTATACTGTGAGCAAGGCCTGAATGTACTTTATATACTATGTCATTATATTCGGCATAACTGTCAAACCGTATCGAATCATAAGTTGATATAGAATTTATTAATGCTAAAATATTCCTTGCTGAACGTAATAATAATCCTTTCATAAACAATACATTATTATATGCTGTCTCTTTTGTTCGAGAACTTGGTTTATGATGTATTAGTGAATAAAACTCTTCAAAATCCAAAACATTTTGATTCCAAAATGAACTCCTTTGTATTTCCGATTGCTTTGTGAACCTTACAGAGATGTGATCCTTGTTGTATTTTAGAATAAGATTATAATAATTGTAAGCATCATCATATTCATTAAAAGAAAGTAAGAATAAGAACATTTCGTTAAGTGCATCAATGTATGTAATAGGTTTTTCCGCACCTGTTATATCAATTCTTGGCAATAAATCACTCGTGGAAATAATTAACGAGTCAAGATATTGTTTTGCCTCTGATAATAATCCCATCTTCTTATTTATATCATACAATAGAAAATTTAACTCTTCCAAATTCAATGCTCCTTTTTCTATTTCTTTGGATTTTAAATAATATGATTTGGACTTTGACAATTCGCCACTATTTTTATAAATATTTCCTAACTCGACAAGTAACCCTTCTTTATTCCTGTCCCACTTCAATTTATCTATCAAAATTTCAGCTGCTTCATTATAAAATGCTTTTGCTTTTGTTTTCTCTCCATTGCTATTATAGAAGTTCCCTATTTTTCCCAATATTTCAGTATACACTCGGTGGGTCTTTGATGTATAGAATAAATTTTCTACCGTAGCATAATAATCTTTTGCTTCTAAATAATATTTCTCCGCTTCAGCGAAATTTCCTTTCTGTTGATAAATATCGCCTAAATATTCAAGCATAGTTCCATATTTGCTTTCTTCATCGCCAATAATAACAAGATAATCCGTTATTATTTTGATTGCTTTTTCCGATATAATATTCCTCTTTTGATAAATTGCAGATAATATTGACAGTAGCAGTCTAGATTCATATTCTTCTTCTTTATTCTGTTTTTTGTAAACATTCAATTCATCAGTTAATAGCATTTCTGATAAGTCATACTCACCATTTGCATTGTATGCAAGTGCCAAATAACATAAAGCATAAAAGCGCGATGTGTCTTTGTCGTAGTAGTTATTCTGCAAAGCAGGCTCAAGAATATCTATTGCTTCTTGATATTCTTTTTCATCTATAAATTTTTTCGCTAAATCTACTATTGTGTTCAACGAGTTTTCATCATGTTCGATTTTTGAAAGTTCCGCCATATTTATGTCATCGTTTAAAATATCTTTAGCAATGTTACTTATTTCGGAATAATATTTATCTGATTTGCCATATTCCCCCTTTTCATGGAATAATGAAGCAAGGTTCCGTAGTGACTTCGTATAGTCATCGTGTTTTTTGCCATACATTTTTTCTATGATATTTTTTGCCTCAATATAATATTTTTCCGAAAGAGAATAGTTCAATTTTGTTTTATATACATCTCCAAGATTATTTAAAGTAGAAACATAAATAGAGTTTTCTTTTCCCATTACTGTTTCTCTAATATTTTTTGCCTCTAATAAATAATTTTCAGATAAGTCGTATTGCTTAAGTTGATAATAGGTAACGCCAATATTGGATAATACCAGTGCATAATCGGTATTGTCTTTACCTTTTGATTTCTCTATAACATTCTTGTATTCCAAGTAAAATTTCTCTGCTCGAACGTAATCTGACGTTTTATAACAAATACCTCCAAGAAAACTCAATAGATATTCACAATCAGGATGACTTTTCCCCAATTGTTTTTCGTGAATTTCGTAAGCTTTTAAATAGTAGTCTTTTGCTTCGAAATAATCAGGGTGTTCACGATCACAATTCATCATTCCCAAATAACAACACACGATTCCATAATCCAAGCTATTTGGTTCGAGTTCTTTCAAAAATATTTCCAAATCAACAATCGCTTCAATTTGGTTCCCTTCTTCAAATAACTTCCAGCAATGGTCAATTGTGCTATCCATCACATCTTGCGATTTTGCTATTGAACAAAACGCAACCATTGCCACTGATAAAAATACAAGTACTGTCCTTTTCATTGTTCTTTTAATATTTTATGAATAAATCACTCACTTTTTTCTTCTATCTGCGCATAGTTGCCTAAAGCACTCCAAGTTTGTTTAAAGAGGTAGTATAATTGAGATGTTCCTTTTTTCAAACGGCTTGATGTGCTTTTCGAACATGGTAATAGCATCGGCGTATATTTAAAGACGGACGTTATTTTGGCATAGGCCGACAGTTTGAGCAAAATGGAAAATTCCGCTTTTTCCCATACAATTGCTACATCCTGTGTCTGCATCGTCAGCGTAACACCCAAAACCAAGAATATCAAAACCAACCGTTTCATAACACACTTAACATAAAAGATTATTTGATTATTTATTATGTCCATCGTAAAATTTAAGTGTTACATCCATTCTAAAGTCGTTATTGGTATAATCGCTTTTAATTCCTCTATCGTCTGAATCAGCCCATGTCAATATCTTTTTATACGAAGAAATCATACTCCATTCATCGCCATGCTCTGATTTTTCATAAATAGTAGGTTTATCGTAAATTTCAGCGAAAACAGTATACAATGGTTCCAATTTTTTCTGGTTTTCATCGTTTTCACTGTTAACAACTTGCAAATATATCGTATAAAGTTGATCATTAGCAAAGTAGAACGAATAAGAACGGACTGTAATATCAAATTCAGAACCGTTTATTCTAAACGATATTTGGGGTTTATTACTGCTTATTCCCGTCCCCGAATTGTCTTTTCTTGTCTTAATATTATCTGTTGCTTTATCTCTACTTTTTAGATAACTTAATACGGTTGAAAAGGAAGCACCCATCGAAATTCCTTTGATAGGGGATTGCTTAATCAATTTTATTTGCTGTTCCTTCTTACTACGTTCAAGCATCTCTGTCTTATGTTTATTTTCCAGATTGGCCTTGATGCGTACAATATCGATTTTTCTTGTATCTGGAACAATGTCTGCCTTTTCCAGTAATTCAAAATCATCCAACAAGGTTTTACAATAGGTTTTTTCGTCATTATAAGTGGTATTAGCCAATTCGTTGTATATTTTTTCGGCTTCCGCCGATTTTCCTTGAAGCAACAAAGCATGCGCAAGATTGGTTTTTATCCATGTTTGCGTACCGTCGGGTTCCAAGCCTTTCTTAGCTGATAACTCCGCATTCTCAAACTCTTTGTTAAAAAGGTGATACCAAGCCAGCGAGCCGTATTTGTTCGCTTTTTCTTTCAAATAATCTTTGATATCACTTTTGTATTTGTCCAATACGACGATAACCTCAATATACGTTTTTATCGCCGCCGGATAATCGTTTAGTTTTGACTGACACTGTCCTATCAATGCCATATTTTTGTACAGCCATTCTGCGTATCTTCCAGGCTCCTGCTCCGCATAAGGTTTGCGAATATCAACATATTTACGGTAGTTCGGTATTGCTTTTCTGAAATCCTTCAGATCATAGTACAAATCTCCTAAACGGGAATAAGCCAACGCATCCTCCGGATTTCCCGTTTCAAACAGCTTGATATTCTTTTCGAGCAGGGCAATGGCGTCGGCGTAATTTCCCGCCTTGCTCAAACTGTCTGCCTGCGCCAGAATAGCGTCCATGTCCTGCGCTTTTACATTCGCGCAAATCATCACGGCAAGCAGCGCGAGCCCCGCCGTTTTATTCATATATTTATTAAAAACCCTTTTCATCCGTATCAATCCATACTGTAAATCTGATTAGCTAACATCGCGATTCATAACTATTTCTTTTTTCCTCCGGTCGAAGTTCCGCTACCGGCATTTTTAGCTGCCGACGGCGAGGGCAGGTTCAGTTCGTCGAGCAAATCCCCGGTAATCATATCGGCAGGCGCCTTGAGCGTGGTAATCACCCACTGTCTGGAGATGGCGTCCCAGCGCTGGGAAGAAATCATTTTCCACGAGCGTCGCATGAAATTTTCGTCATTCTCGGCATCCTGTCGCCGTTTCCAGTCGTTTTTCCAGTCTTTGCGGTAAGCGTCGGCGATGTTGCAGGTCTCCTTCAACGAAAGTTCAATCTTGTAGTCTCCCGTACCCCAGCTGTTTTTGTACTTGTTTTCTTCGTCGCGGTATCCCATGTACGAGCGGGGAACGATAAAGCTTTCGCCGGAAATCCCGTATTTCGCCGGTCCGTCGCCGGTTCGCACGTACCTCAATTTACCGCTGCCGTCCAGATCGCTCTGTGCTACCGGCACGCTGATGACAAACGCGCCCAGTTCCTGATTCTTCTGCATCTGCGTCAGTTCGTTGATCCACGAGGAGATTAACCGAATCTCGACGGTAATTTGCAGATCCTGACGGCGTTCGAACGAAAATTCGGCGTCGAAGCTCGAATTGGGCAGGTTGCAGTGATAGGGATCAATAATCAGGGTATCCAGCGAGAGTTCGAACTTGGAATGGTTGACAATCCGGCTGATTTTCGCGGGGTCGATATGACACGAGATATAGAAAACTGTATCGCCCTCTATGGTACGCAGGCAGCCGATACCGTTGAAATTCATCCCTGCCGGATCCATCGGCCCGTCGAACGAGGGAGTCGAATAGAAGTTGTTAATCGGCTCGACAGTCGTAAGCATCTCCTGATACGCGTTTTCCGCTTTCACGGTTTCTTCCCATTTAATTTTGTTGTTCGCGCTTTGTGTAATCAGCGAAGCAACCACATTTACACCCATATCAATAAAGGAGGCCACATACCCGCCGGCCATCCCTTTTCCGGCGTTCAGACTCGCGTTCAACAAGTCATCCAGATACCCGCGCGTACCTTCCTGCTTTTTGTACTCGTTCCGAATAAGCACGTCCACCTTATCGCTGGTGTAAATAAATGTTTCATAGCGGGAAACGTTCGCCCGTTGCAACGTACCGGTACTGTTTTGAGAATATGACCCCAAAGCCACAAGCATCATTGCTGCAATAATTACCAAGTATCTCATCTTTTCATTTTTAATATGCCTCCTCTTTCCATTCACCCAACAATATCTCTTTTTTATTTATGTGATTATATTGGCATACCACCCCCCCCCTATCTCCTCCAATATACTTTCTCATCCTTTCAACACGAGCTTTTCCTCCAATAAAATTACCAACCATCTCGTAAATGATAGGAATAACCACTTTCCCTGTCTTGTCAATAAAGCCATATTTTCCGTCTAGTTCCACAGAAGCAAGCCCTTCGGAGAACCTCCAAGCATCATCATATTGAAAAGGGACGACTTCCTTCCCCTCATCATCAATGTATCCATATTTGCCATCCTCATTTTGTGTGGGTTTCAAATCCTGCGCTTTACAGTAACTCCCTGTAGTCATGAAGACTACCAATAAAATCCACATTTTCTTTTTCATATCATTATTTCTTTCGCATACTCGACGTAACAAGATTCACCCCACCTGGTTTTGTGAATACTTTTTGTGCAGATTGCTCAGGCGCCACCTTTTCCGAAAATCCATCGGCATCCCAAAACACCCTTCCGCTACCGTTTTCGATCAGCTGATTATACGGGTCGCCGCCATCGTCAACCATAAAGAGCGCACTTACGCAGCCTACGATTCCACTGGGCAAAATAGTACCAGAATAGACTTCAATCACTTTGGAGATGGTGTTGATATTTGTGTTGGTGGTCGTAAAGTTGATAAATACGGAAAATCGATTGCCTTCTCCGACAATAAATGCCCCCGTGCCTGTTGAAACTGAACTTCCTTGCTTTTCATCCGCTTTCAAGGTCAAATTGCCATTATTTTGCTGGGAAAACGTAATGTAAGAGGGAGCAAACTCATGCCCGATGGCAAAGTCATTAACAATGTTCGTTCCTTTCAAAATAAGAGGCTGAATTTTATAAGTCCCCTCGATAATAGGCGGGGTGTTGCCTCCATTGATGGGTACCCCAAGATCCTGCATCGTAATGATGATGTCTTCGGGGACTAAATCTTCGATATCTTCCGTCAGGCCGGTTTCGGGGTTGACGGCGGGCGGTTCGACGAGACGAACATCAGCGGCGGATTTGGGATAATAATCCAATGACGCAACAGGCTTGCTTGTCTGCCTTTTAGTGTTGTCAATCGTCAAATCAGCCCAATCGAGCATATTTGGTTCGTCGTCTTTTTCCCATTTTAATCCGTGACCGCCCATCCACGACAACCAATCCTGAAGCGTAAAGTTTTCTAGAAAATCAAATGACTGCTTTATCGTATTGCCTTTCAATAACTGTAAATAAAAGAACATTCCAGATACCGCTCCAGAATAATTCTCATTGTGCCATCCCAAATAGACAGACGCTCCACCAAATTCCGTAAAAACGTTTGGCAGGCTTAAATTAGTCTTTCCATATGCACCGGTGCTCGTACATGCACTGAAATAAATAAATTCATTCTTGAAATCGTCTTTTTGATAGTATTCCGTAATAAAATCTGCACAAAAGGCATAATATTCTGATGCGGATATCGCCAGTGTCCCATCCTTAATACCCCGTTTTAAGACATTTATTCTAGATCCTCCAGACAGGGAGATTTTATCTCCGACTTTGTCACCTGTAATTATCCATGTTTTTCCCAATCCTTCCATGCCGTGTGAGACAAAATATAAAGCATCGTAATCATTCAAGTGTTCTTTTACGAAAGAAACGGTTACAAATGTGTCTTCTTTAATGTCCACCTCCCAATCTTGATTGATAAATTCAATTGCTAATGCTTCCATGAGAACACGGACGTAGTCATATCCTTCCTCTTCTGATATGGTATTAATCAAACAAACTGTTTTTTTATTACCGGACGCATCGAAATTTCTGGTCTGATCTTTTGATCTTTTTCCTCCACTTATACCAATCGAAGGAAGGATGTCCTTTTCTAATTCAGGCACATACCAACCCACGATTTGATCATTTTTTAATTCGATGAACATTCCATTATCCGTAACTTCCACCACTTTTACTTCCTTCAGTTTCCTATACTCCCCCGCCATCCCCTCAAACCCCACAATCGGATCCTCACTCAACAAAATAGAATCAGCAGAAACCTTAATCTCCTGATAAGCCCGCTCTATCTGCTCATCCGTAAATTCCCCTTGTTTGGGACCATCCTCTTTCTCACATCCC
>JAISFI010000170.1 GCA_031263685.1 Dysgonamonadaceae bacterium
ATTTTTTCTTTTTTTTTAAAATTTATTTTGTATTTAATAATAATTTATAAAACACACACACACACACACACACACACACACACACACACACACACACACACACACACACACACACACACACACACACACACACACACACCTGATAAAGGTGTTACTTTTATACTTTTTAATAAATCTATAAACACAACATAGGCAAAAAACAATCTTATTATAAACTTATGAAACTAAAACGAAACATTAAGTATCTCTTCTGGAGTCATCTTTTAGGACTTAGCGCCTTGTTTTCCTCCTGCAGCGACTGGATAGATGATTACGAGATGAATGATCATGAACCGGATTACCTGAAATCCAGTATTTACGAATATCTGAAGGATGATGGAAACTATACATACTTCACCCGTATCATAGACATGACGGAAGAAGACGGAATCAAGTATTCGGAAATACTGGGGAAGACAGGGAGTAAAACACTGTTTGTAGCCAACGATGAGGCTTTTCTGGAATTTTTCAGGAACAATGAATATGGTATTCGCAGCTTTGAAGATTTCACAGTAGCGCAGTGCCGCTCCATTCTGTTTGGCGGAATGTTGAACAACACCTATCTGCTGGCGATGCTGACCTATTTGCCCGGCGATGTTCCGGCAATGGGACAAGTGATGCGGCGGGAAGCGACACTTCCGTTGCTGGATACCGTTTTCTTGAAACGGGGAGATGAGTTACCCGACAATCCTTATTGGCAAAATTACAAAGAAAAAGGGCTTTACCTAATGGAAGATCGCACCAATTATACCTTGGTGCACTTTCTCCCGGTGCACATGCGGATGCAGGGTATCACCGACGAAGATTTTTACACAATGACTCATATTCACCGTTCCTCTACCGATGCGTATCTTTTTGATATAAAGATCGTAGAGCCGGACATCATCTGTAAAAACGGATACATCCATCGCCTGGAAAAGTTGTTATTCCCACGGGAAACGATGGCGGAATACATTCGGAATAACCCGGAGACTTCTAAATTCAACACCTTCCTGGAACGTTACTCTTATCCCGTTTACAGCGCCGAAAGCACCAATGCCTATAAGAGGATGCATCCCGAATTTCAGGATTCGATTTTTGTGAAATGGTATTTCAATTCTCAGGAACAGCCCAGCAACTCCTGGACAGATCTGACTTTGTTGCCCCGGAATATAGAAGCGTCTTTGAAATATAATCCTGCTAAAAAATCTTACAGCATAGCGGGCTATTCCGTAGCGGGCGATATGGCTGCCATGTTTGCGCCGACGGATGCCGCCTTGGAGAATTATTTCAATTCGGACAAGGGAAAAACCTTGAAAGAGCGCTATGGAAGTTGGGAAAATGTTCCCGATCAGGTGTTGGATATTTTGATCAACCACCACATGCTGCAATCTTTCCTGCAAGCTACTCCCGGTCGATTTAGCGATTTGGCGGATAATATGGGGACGTTGATGGGCGTCAATCCGTCCGATGTGAAATATGCGCGGGTATGTAGCAACGGGATCGTTTATGTGACCGATTCTGTTTATGCGCCAACAAAATATATTGCCGTCACCGGTCCGGTGTTGATGGGAGCTAAAACTACTATCTTTAACTGGATTGTGAATCAATTGCAGTACGACCTCTACCTTCTGTCAATGGAACCCGGCAACCGCTTCAGTTTTTTTGTGCCGACAGACGATGCGTTTGATAATTATGTCGACCCGGCTTCGATAGCCAAAGGGAAGCCGGAAACCCTGCATTTCTACATCGACTCCGATAACAACATGAAAGCCTCCCGCTGGGATGCCTTCGGCGACAGTCTCGGCGTATATACCAGCACTTTCGCGGACAGACCTTCCGAAAAGAGCAAAGGCTATTTAGACTACCTTATGATGGATATCATGGATAATCATATTGTATTGCAAGACATAGAACCCGCGAAGAAATACTACCGGACAAAAACCGGAGGAACCGTTGTCGTTACAAATGAAGGCAACAAGTTGAAGGTTGCGGGAGGCGCCAATATCGACCGGGATGAATCCATTTCCGTAACCACCTCCTATCACATGCAAAACGGAACTACTTATCTTATAGACAGGGTTTTACAAATGCCTCTCCGGTCGACATATTCCGAATTGGTAACACAACCGGAATTTTCGGAGTTTTATGAGCTTTGTTTCGACGTAAAAGAGGTATTGGATGGCGCGGATAAAGTGGGCGGAGGATTGATTTTCGGACGCAACGGCATAGGAATTGACTTGACGATGAATGTACGTTTCTTCAATACTTTCCATTATACGGTTTATGTACCGACCAACAGAGCGATCCGGGAAGCGATAAACAACAACGAGATTATGCGATGGGAAGATATAGAGAAATTGAAAGAAAGCAATTATGGTCGCTATGTGAGCGAAGCCACCAATTTATACGATTTCTTAAGCTATCATTTTCAGGATAATTCCGTCTATATTAGCGATAAATTCGACGCCACCAGCTACGAAACCGCCAATCTGGAACGCAACAGCAACGGCAGTCTGACCGGAAAATTCAGCAAGCTGACTGTCCGCGCCGATGGAACGGATTTGTGGGTACAGGGCATAGGAAATCAAGCGCCGCTGAAGGTGGAAAGATCCGATCCTTCATTCTACAACCGGATGGTAAGGGATTATCAATTCCTGAGTGGAAGTTACAATTTGTCCACCTCCTCTTTTGCGGTCATTCATCAGATAGATGGAGTATTGAAATATAAAACACGATGATAAACAGATAAATACAATGAAAAGAAAATTACTGTATATTTTTCTAATAATGTTCTCTACCTCTTCCCTTTGGGCGCAGGAGGGCGAAACGGACGCTATTCGAGGCAAAGTAGTTTCCGATTTGGGTGAAGAATTGATGTCCGTTGCTGTCCTGGAAATCGACAAGACGGACCGGATCATCAGTCACAGCATGACGGATATAAACGGACACTTCTCCATGCAGATCAAGAGTAGTAAAAACCGACTGAAATTTACATATATCGGATTTGACGCCCGGATTTTGGAAATTGGTACACAAAAGGTATTCAATATCACCCTGAAAGAAAATTCCACCTTAAAAGAAGTGATTATCTCCGCGAAACGGACAGCTACTTCCGGTGGGATGGAAATACCTGTCAATGAAATTTCGTTTGCCATGCAGCGCATAAGCACGAAAGATTTGGAAGGTTTGCAAATAACTTCTATCGAAGATGCATTGCAGGGGCAAATCGCCGGTTTGGATATTGTGGGCAACGGTAACATCGGTGGCGGTGCAAGTATGCGTATCCGGGGTACGGCGTCCATTACGGGTAACTCTGATCCGCTGATTGTTATCAACGGTATTCCGCGAGACGACATTTCGACCAGCGACGTTGATTTTTCCTCCATGAACGACCAGCAATTAGGAGACCTGCTGAGTGTCCATCCCGACGATATCCTGGACATAACCGTTTTGAAAGATGCGGGCGCCACGGCGGTTTGGGGTTCTAAAGGAGCCGGAGGCGTTTTGTTGATTACCCTGAAAAAAGGGATTCCAGGCGCTACCCGCATCAATTATACCTACAAGACTTTGTTCAAAAAACAACCGGAAGGATTAAAAATGCTCAACGGCGACAATTATACGATGATGATGAAAGAAGCCATGTTCAACAGGCAGTTGGCAGCCTCTTCCATCCCCGAATTTGACTACCTGACGGAATCGCAATTTTCGGAAAGCCGTTATTTCAGCGGCAATACCGACTGGCGGAAAGCTGTAACACAAACAGGTGTTACGCACGACCATTATTTGGCGCTGTCCGGCGGTGGTGAAAAAGCATCTTTCCGTATTACTGGAAGTTATGTGAAAGAAACCGGCACAATCATCCAGCAGGAATTGCAACGTTTCACCACCAATGTAGTGCTGGATTACAACATTTCTTCCCGGATTATGTTCGGTTCCGAGTTTTTGTTTACCTACGCCGATCAGGACCGTAACTGGTCGGACGGACGGGACGAGCACGATTATATCAACGGCAAGGGCCTGCTTGATATAGCGTACAAAAAAATGCCTAACCTGAGTATTTACGACGCCAATGGCGACTTTTACCATTTGCAAAAAATATCCTTAGACAATAAGTCTTTCCCTGAGGTACAAAAATGGATGCGAAATCCGGTGGCTTTAGCCGAACTGGCTACCAATAAATTAAACTCCTATAAAATCAATCCGCTCTTGCGCCTGCAATATGACTTTTTTGATCCGAATGAACAAATGTTGCGCCTGAAAAGTTATGTAACGTTCAATATGAACGATGACAACGTGCATAAATTCTTACCGAAAGAATTGTATGCCAACAGTTGGAACAATCAGGATGTAAACCGGGCGGATGATCATCGTTCGAAAAGCGTGTCCACCAAAATGGAGGCGAGTCTTCAATGGAATCCCAAATTTGAAAATAAAGACAATAGCTTGTTGATTTTCGGATCTTTCTACTCGGAATCAACCAATTCCAATACTGAAGATATCATTACTTCCGGACTTCCGGCGCCGCTGGCTTCTTCCGCACCCGGATACCGGGAAAAAGTGGCAAGCGGGATCTCTCAGGGACGCGCCATAAAGATGTCCGGGCAGGTACAATATGCCTATCAATCCAAGTACATTGCTTACCTGACGCTTACGCGCGAAGGTTCTACCCGCTTTGGGAGCAATCGCAAATTTGGGAATTTCCCCAGTATTTCTTTGCGTTGGAACATCGCCGATGAATCGTTTATGGATTTCTCCAACAAATGGCTGGATGTCTTCTCTTTGCGTCCCAGTTGGGGGGTATCGGGAAATATGCCCCGCGAAAATTACTTGCATTATAGCCAGTATGTACCGAATGGAATGTATGGAATGTATGGAACCATTCGCCCGGAAAACCTTCGCCTGACCAATTTGCAATGGGAAAGGAAAACCGGAATCAACTTGGGAACCGATTTTGCTTTTCTGGATTATATCTACACCGCCGATTTCAACATCTATCACGAACGAAGCAGTGATTTGCTCTTGGAAGATGCGCTTATTCCGACCAGTTCGGGATACGAGAAATTAAATGTAAGAAACACCGGGGTGATGGACAACGACGGCTGGGAAGTGAATGTACAGGGAAACAAATTCGTCAAAGCCGGGAATTTCAGCATGGACTTTACTTTTAATATTGCTAATTCGCTGAATACGCTGGTACGAATGAATCCGGACATTCTGGAACTGTTTAACCAGCCGATTTCTTACAACCGGGACGCCCAATACATCGGTCGCGCCGAAGTGGGTTTGCCTTACGGTTCGATTTATGGCTACCGTTACAAAGGCGTTTATCAATACAATATCGAAAGCTATACCAACCCGGAAGTGAAGGCGCTGGTCGATGCGGGAAAGGCAAGCATGCCGGTGGCTCGCAATGCCGACGGAGACATTATTTTCCAAAGTAACGGACAACCCTTACCCATGATGTATAATCAGGGAAAAGACGGTAAAAACTACAAGTTCCAGGGCGGTGATGCGATTTACGAAGACATCAATCACGACGGAAATATCGACGAACTGGATCTGGTTTATCTGGGTAATTCCAATCCGAAATTTTACGGAGGTTTCAGTCTCACTTTCCGTTGGAAACAACTTTCTGTGAAATCGTTCTTCAACTATCGCTACGGCAATCAGGTGGTCAATCAGGCACGTCGTGAAGCCGAAAATATGGATAAGGGTAACAATCAAAGCATCGCCGTCAATTGGCGCTGGCGTACGGAAGGCGACGAACGTCCCATTCCACGCGCACTCTACGAAGACGGTTATAACTGGTTGCCCAGCAGCCGCTTTGTAGAAGACGCCTCTTTCCTTCGCTTCAAATACCTGACCGTGAATTATACCGTGCCAACCGCTTTCCTGAGGACACTCTCTTTGCGGCAACTCTCTTTATATATGACTTTTACAAATATCCTGTGTTTTACCAAATACCAGGGACTGGATCCGGAAGTAGAAGTAGGAGACTTTGCAAAAGAAAGAGGTATCAGTTTTGATAAGATGACAACTCCCCGTTCGATGGATATTATGTTTGGAGTGAATATTGGGTTTTAATTAAGGATATAAAAAAAGAAAAGATGAAAAATATATTTTTTAAATACATAATCGCGCTAACAGGTTTGCTGCTTATCTTTCCGGGATGCGAGGAATTTCTGGAAACCAAGCCTCTTGACAAGATGGTCGAAGAAGATTACTGGAAAACACGTTCTGATGTACAGTCGGTCTTGCTCGCCTGCTATAAAGAAATGACTTCCAATGATTTCATGACACGCATTATGGTAGGCGGCGAATTTCGTTCGGATAATGTACGGCAGGATAAGAGCCGTACTCAGCAAGAGTTGAAAGACATTATGGATATGGCGATACAAACCGACAACGGTTTGCTGAAATGGAAAACGTTCTACACCATGATTAATTATTGCAACCGGATCTTGAACCGGGCGCCGGAAATTATTGATATAGACCCGGATTATTCATCCGGCATGTTGACGGTAGATTTGGGCGAAGCGCGCGCTTTGCGGGCGATGGCTTATTTCTATTTGATACGCATTTATCACGACGTCCCCTATATCGATTTTCCCTACGACGATGACAACAAGCCGTTTATACTCCCCAAAACTTCCGGCGAAGAGATTGTGGACTACATTATTACCGATCTTGAGCGGGCGGAAAGAGAAGTCGTAGTTACACATGGTTGGAGTGGCATGCTCGCCAATTCGCTTCGGGTAAAGACCAAAGGACGTTTCACGAAAAATGCTGTAAGAGCTTTATTGGCAGATGTTTATTTATGGAAAGCGTCCGGTTTGCCGGAAGGAGAACGGGCGCCTTACTATCAAAAGTGTATCGGTGCATGTGAAGCCATTGAACCTTCTATTTATGTGGATGGCGATAAAATCAACGAAGAAGAATTTAACGGATCTGAAGTGACGCTTATTTTAGACAAACGATCGGGAGGTTCGGAAACGGTGATGTCTGCAAATTACAGGCAGGTGTTCTATCAGGAAAATTCGAACGAGAGCATTTTCGAATTGCAATTCGACGAATATACCCAAAACGTAACCGTACCGAACTATTACGGACGCACGGATGACCCTGCTCGTATCAACGCCTCTCCTTTGCTGGACTCCGACGATACTTTTGACCAGATAGAAGATGTGCGTCGCTACGATTCCTTTGCACAAACAGGCTCACAGTCAGGAATTTATCTGATTTTCAAATATGTCGGCTCTTCAAGAGGATCTAACGACTATTTCAGCTATTCGTACAAGAGCGAATTGAGTGCAAAATCCGCCAACTGGATATTTTACCGCGTTCCCGACGTATTTTTGATGAAAGCGGAAGCGCTTGTAGAATTGGGAAGCGACGATAATCTGAGCGCCGCCCTGGCGCTGGTCAACCGGATTTATGAACGTTCCAATCCCTCGGCATTGCCCCTGTTAAAAGACGATTATTCCACACAGGACCAAATGCGCGAACTGGTATTGAAAGAACGCCGGCGCGAATTTCTCTTTGAAGGGAAACGATGGTTTGATTTGCTGCGGGTAGCCCGCAGGGAAGGTAAATCAAGAAATATGGTAAGTAAATACCTTGTTCCGAATGTCGTACTGAACTCCGATGTGATACTGACGAAATTGTCGATCATGGACGCCTTGTATTTGCCCATTCACCGGGAAGAGTTATTGTCTAATACAGAGTTGAAGCAAAATCCGTATTATGCCGCAGACTCTTTAAACGTTAGAAAATGAAAAATAAGACTTTTATTTTTAGTTTTTAGCCTTTTATGTATATGAAACTTATTTTTTTATTAAGTTTACTGCTGGCGGCAATGTCTTTTCATTCGTGTACAGATCTTTCCGAAGGGAATAATCTGACGACTTTTCAGGATGATCTGGTTACTTCCTTTTTAGAAAAAAATCCGGGAGAATATTCGGAATTTCTGGAACTGATGTACGCTACCGGAGTCGCGGAATTGCTGAATGCTTATGGAAATTATACCTGCTTTATTCC
>JAISFI010000173.1 GCA_031263685.1 Dysgonamonadaceae bacterium
GGCGATCCGTTCGGCACTTCATCCAGATAAGCGCCGTTGTGACCATCTCTTGCAGATTCGGCAAACTGGTAGGCGTTCATCATTGGCAGTTTTTTGGATACTTGCTGTATGCCGTAATATCCGTCGTAGTTGACAACCAGTTTTTCGGAGCGTCCCTGTTTAGTTGTAATCAGGACAACGCCGTTTGACCCGCGACTACCGTAAATAGCGGCAGAAGATGCATCTTTCAGTATTTCGATAGATTCAATATCGTTATTGTTCAGGTTGGAGAAACCTCTTTCTATGGGCATTCCATCCACGATATAAAGCGGTTCGTTTCCTGCATTGACGGAACTGGTTCCACGCACGCGAATGGACAGCACGCCTTCCGGGTCTCCGCTGGTTTGCAATACTTGTACGCCGGGCATCTTCCCCACCATTGCCTGACGGAAATCGGAAATAGGGACGTCAACTAACTGGTCGGCCTTTAATTGCGAGATAGATGTTGATACATCCCGCTTATTTTGCACGCCATATCCTACAACAACAACTTCGTCAAGTGACTTATCGTCTTCGTTGATAATAATTTGCAGGTCTAAACTGTTCTCCAGTTTCACTTCTTTCGACGCAAAGCCAATGTAGGAAATCCGCAAAGTAGAACCGGCAGCGGCCAGAATGGAAAACTGTCCGCCCGCATCCGTCACCGTACCGGTTTTAGTTCCTTTGATACCGATACTTGCACCGATAACAGCATCGCCCTTTTCGTCGATTACCGTGCCTGAATATCTTTTTGTAGCAAGGATTGCGGCTTTATCCTGATCTGTTTTCTTTTCGGAAGTTAACAGTATCTGTTTGTTGTCTCCGATAGTATAATGTATGTTTGTCCCTTTGAATACCGTGTTCAAAACCGCTTCGATGCTTTCATTTTGAAAGTTTATGCTAATTATTTTGTCCAGATCAAGGTAATCATCACTGTAAAAGAAGCTGTATCCGCTGCTTTGTTCTATTTGCTGAATAATTTGCTTTATCTTCATGCTGTTGTTCCGAACCGTAATCTGCGAAAATACAGATATTTGGAAAGCCATTAAAAGGCAAGATGAAGCGACCAAATATTTTTTTATGTTTATCATCATTTTTTAGTGTCAATATGATTTTAGAATTTGTAATGTTTCACTATCTTTGCCGCGCAAAAAGGGACATAAAATAATCTTTTGAAGTTTTCATCTTCAATACATTTTATGATTTTACGACAATCAACCTTTTGCGCACAAACGGAATGATGCTCGAACATTGTTCCGTTTATTTTTATTTGTGCCTGTCAGGATGTATTCATAAGCGCTTGATTATTAAATGTTATTTACCGTAAATAATTACCGCCGTATCGCCTTCCGCAGCAAAGCGAACGGGGGAAACAAATGAAATCATCTGCAGCACGCTTTCCAGACTGTTGTTTTTAATCACTCCCGAAAAGCGGATACTTTTCAATTCATCCGAAGCAAAACGGACGTGGATATTATACATCCGTTCCAGTACCCGGGCCATATCTTCCAGACGCTCCTGCTCAAATGCCAACTGATTGTTAATCCAGAAAATGCTTTGCGCGGCATCTGGCAGCACGCTTTTGGCAAACTGTCCGCTGTTTTTGGTAAATACCAGTTTCTCATTCGGTTCCAGTATTTCCGATTGCAACGGCGAATTTACGCGAATACGGCCTTCTATCAATGTTGCTGCAACATAATTGTCGTCGGGATAAGCCTTTACGTCGAAATGCGTACCCAATGCCTCTACCGAAATATCATTTGCTTTTACAATGAAAGGATGCTCCTCGTTTTTATTGACCTCAAAACAGGCTTCTCCTTGCAAATATACAGTTCGATTCTTTTTATTATAGGTATTATCGTATGTCAGCGAACTGGCGGAGTTGAGCTGTACCTGCGTGCCGTCGGAGAGTTGAATGTTCGCTTTCTGTCCGGTTTCCACCTGAACGGTTATCCTGTCATTGTTCTGTCCGGGTTTATTTTCCGAAAGATAATATCCCAGTCCTGCACAGCACAGGGGTATCAATATGGAAGCTGCTATGCGCAGGCCTTTTTTCCATATCGGAAAACCTGATTTTGATGTGGATGGTTCGGCATGAATTTGTTTCTGCAACTTCGACCAGATACGGTTTTCGACTTCTTTCTCCGGATCGGATACGGCCTGTTCCCATTTTTCTTCATACCAGTTGGAAAGCAGGTCTTCGGTATCCGTCTGTGTAAAGAGTTTTTTCAAACGGTCTGTTTCTTCGGCATTTACCTGTTGCCGAAGGAATTTTTCTATCAATATGGATAATTTACTGTTCATTTATTTTTTTCACTGTATATGATATACGTGAGACGGATGTTTCCCTAACAGGCGGTTGGGAGTTTAACTTTATTTAATGTTTTGGGGTGTTGTGTGTATAGAGGTATGAGGAAAAGAAGAACTAAGAACTAAAAACGACTTTGTTGCAATGAGGCTGTATCAAAAGTACGTTTCGCCGTCATTGCGAGGTCGAAGCAATCCAGCTTATTAACTCATGTTACGCAAGATATCTATTTATGCATTGCCGATCGACGCCGGAAGGAATTCTATGTTCAAATCCAAATTTTCTTCATAAAAATTTCAAATCTTTTTTACGTCCCTGTTTTTTTAGGACAAATGTATTCCAATTGATAAAGCTG
>JAISFI010000228.1 GCA_031263685.1 Dysgonamonadaceae bacterium
GCATAGTTTTTATCAATCCATTGAACCAGTTCGGATGAAATATAGGTTTCATATTGCCAATCCCTGTCGGTTGGATGATCAAAATACCAACTGCTGTGACCTCCGTCGGGCGAAACGATAATCACTTCTTCCCTGTCGGAAGTCTCTTTGATGTCATCGCCATTGATTTTCATCCAGTTGGAATAATTTCCTCCGTATCCGTGCAGCAAAAATATGACTGGATATTTTTTACTCTCACTGTAACTGTCGGGAGTTACCACAACAGCTTTGATTTCCTTTTGCATGGCGTCACTGTACGTGAGCACCGTGTCGACCTTTGCCGCATAGGCATGAATGACCATGCAGGCAACAACAGACAGGACAGATAATTTAATGTTCATGATAGACGGTTTTGAAAACAAAGAGCAGAGAACAATACCTTGTTTTCTGCTCTTTTAACTCTTATTTTTTAATTCTTAATGCTACAAAAATCATTCTCCATCCGCATCTCTGCCTTCATCATTGGTGATTCCTTTTTTCTTCAACTTATATTTGATGACGTCGTATGCAACCGGCGCAGCAATAAAGAGTGTAGAGAAAATACCGATTATCACACCGACCAGCATGGCGAAAGTGAAACTTCTGATGGTAGTTCCACCCAACACGAAGATACAGATAATCACGAGCATTGTACTGAAAGACGTATTGAACGTTCTCGACAGTGTCGTATTCAGTGCATCGTTGATGATCCTGAATTTGCTTCGCTTGGGATATATGGTCGCCACCTCACGGATACGGTCGAAAATAACCACCGTATCGTTGATGGAATAACCGATAACCGTTAGAATAGCCGCAATAAACGACTGGTCTATTTCCATCGAGAATGGCATAATCTTCCAGAACACTGCATAAGTGAGGATGATAAACAAACTGTCGTGCGCCACAGAAGCCAGCGTGCCGATGGAAAATGCCAGATCACGGAACCGTAGCAGGATATACAAAGCCATACAGATCATGGAGAGTATCACAGCCCAGATGGCGGCAACCTTAATATCTTCGGCAACCGTAGGCCCTACTTTTTGCGAACTCTTTACATTGCTTGCAATAAATTCTTCTTGGGTAACGCCGTCCAGGTAAGATTGTAAACCTTCGTACAGTCTCGTTTCTATCTCCTGATCTATCTCCGGATGTTCGTTACGAATCCCGTGGTTTGTTGAAATACGCACTTGATTATTGCTTCCGATCGTGATCACATTCAGTTGTCCCTCCAGTGTTTCGGACAGGGATGTTTTTACCTGTTCGGTTTCTACCGGCTTATTGAAACGGACAACGTAATTTCTACCACCCGTGAAGTCGATACCGGGATTCAATCCGAAAGCGAAATATCCGACGATGCCAATGAGTAATAATGCAACGATAACAATGTATCCTTTCTTTCTCATTCCCAGGAAATTAATCTTGGTACTGACCAGGAAGTTTTTCATAAACCCGGTTGAAAACGTCAGGTGCTGAAGCTTTCCTTTATTCAGGAAAAATTCAAAGATGATACGGGTCATGAACACCGCCGTGATAAACGAAGCAATGATACCCATAATCAAGGTAGTTGCAAATCCTTTGATAGGGCCGGTGCCAAACCAGAACAGAATAAGTCCTGTAATAATGGACGTTAAGTTGGCATCGAAAATAGCAGAGAAAGCGTTGTTGTAACCGTCTGAGACTGCTTTTTTGATATTTTTACCCGCTCGAAGTTCTTCGCGGATACGTTCATATATCAACACGTTTGCATCTACGGAAATCGCTACTGAAAGCACAAGTCCGGCAATACCCGACAGGGTAAGCGCCGCACCGAAAGCCGCCAGCGCTCCGAGCGTGAAGAACAGGTTGACCAGCAAGGCTATATTGGCAATCATACCCGCAATAAATCCGTATACGAAACACATATAAAGCATCAGGATTACTGCAGCCAGCACAAAAGAAATAACCCCGTCGTTGATGGCTTCTTCTCCGAGCGACGGGCCGATGACTTCTTCCTGTACAATGTGGATGGTAGCCGGCATTTTACCGGTTTTCAAGACGTTGGCCAAGTCTTTTCCTTCTTCGGGAGTGAAATTTCCGGTGATACTGGAACGTCCGCCGGAGATTTCATTCTGTACCGTCGGGAAAGAATATACCTGATCGTCCAATACGATGGCGATACACCGCTTGATGTTTTCTTTCGTCAGCAGCGCCCATTTTTTCGCACCTTCCGAGTTCATAGACATGGAAACTTCATACTTGGAAGAGTTGGGGGCAAAGTCTGCCACGGCGTCTTTGATAACATTCCCTTCCAAAGACGGTTTGCTTTTTCCTCTTAAATTGACGGCTTTCAAGGCAACGAGCTGGTAATACTGATCTTTTGCATCGGAAGATTTGACAGACCATCTGAAAACAAGGTTGCGTGGCAATAGATCTTTTACCTGAGTGAGCGCCAGATATTTATTGACCGTGGCCGTATCCCGGTAGTGTGCAACACCGACAACGGGACCGGGGATGATACTTCCCTGATACTGGTTAATGGCCAGCACGGAAAACAGCGGATAATTTTTTCTCCATTCCGCTTCATCCTGTTTAACGATTTCGGTAGAATCTGCTGTCTTGCTGATTTCCGCGAATAGCTTATCGGCTTCGGATACGGTTGTTGCCGTATCTGTTGTAAGAGCAGCGACGGCAGTACCGGCAAGATCTGTTCCCGTTTGACTGCTTATGGTATCTGTTTGATGTGCATTATTGTATTCCCGGATAGCGGTATTGGCCGTTTCTAACTGATAATAAATTTCGGAAAGCTCAAACGTTTCCCAAAATTCCAGATTGGCGCTTCCTTGCAGCAGTTTTCTGACGCGGGCAGGCTCCTTGATACCGGGAAGTTCCACGAGGATACGTCCGTCGGTTTCCAGCTTTTGAATATTGGGAGCTACCACGCCAAAACGGTCGATACGTGCACGAAGGATATTGAATGAATTGTCAATAGCGCTTTTTAGCTCGGTTCTAATATAATCGATAACTTTAGCGTCGGAGTTATTCAATTCACGGGGCGTGAAAAGAACGGACAGCCGTCCACCCGGTTCCAATTTCTGATATTCTTCCACAAAAATGGAAACAAAATCTTTCCGGTCTCCTGCCGATTGACGTGCAGATGCGTAATCCAGCGCCTGATTGAACTTGACATCCGAACTCTGGCCGGACAAAGATCTCAAGACATCGGCAACATTTACTTCCAGAACAACGTTCATTCCGCCTTTTAAGTCCAGCCCCAAACTGATTTCCTTGTCCCGACATTCTTTCAATGTGTAGTTGAGCCATACGGTATCGGTTGCGATTGAATCTAAATAATAACTTTCTTTCGACAAGTCTCCGTCTGCATAGACTTCGGCTAAGTTGGCATAGTGTCTTGTTACGAATGTAAAAGATAGATAATATGCGCAAACCAATAGAAGCGCCGCAGAAAAGACTGTAATAAATCCTTTGTTTTGCATTTGAAATTGTTTATTTTGTTGATTAATTAATTACCGTTTTTTATCAGCCTGCAAACTTACACAATAATTTTTAGATTTAAGATATAATAAGAGAGATTTTTATGCTTAAATTTAAGAAGAAAGTGCGTATATTTGCCGTGTTTATCTAATAAAAAAGATGCATCGATGAAAAAGTGTTTTTATTTATTGTCTGTTTGTGTGATATTTGCAGCAACAGTTCAGGCTCAGGTCGATAAAAAATACCTATCGGGAGCCGTTCCCGAAGTCAATGGAAAAGTTGTATTTAGCAAGTTGTTCGAGTTGCCCGGCGTGCAGCAGCCGGAGGTTTATAAACGGGCTTTGGCATGGGCAGAAGCCAATTATGACAAAAAAGGCAACCGACAGTTACTTTACGCCGGCGAAGAAGATTTCATTATATCCTGTCGGGGGAATGATGAAATAATCTTTCATTCCCGCGCTTTCTCCTTAGATAAAACGGATATTCTCTATCAGTTGAATATCTACAGTAAAGATGATTCCTGCCAGGTGGAAATAAAATCTATCCACTATAAATATCCCGGCGCTGCTCCGGATGAATTTGATGTCTATAAAGCAGAAACCTGGATTACAGACAAGGAAGCCATCCGGAAAAAAACTAAATTGTATAAAATCAACGGGAAGTTCCGAATCAAAACGATCGATTTGGTAGAAGATATTTTCAATTCTCTGGGAAAGGCTTTGCAGCCGGTTGCCTCATCCACGCCCACGCTTTAACGGATAATATACTTCAACGTTGTGCATCCATCCCGACGTTAAAACGTTCGGGCTACCGAGATTGCATCCGTTCCGGATGCTGTTGCAACAAAACCACTTTTAGTTTTCAGTTTTTAACTTTTAGTTTTCTCACTTCTTCTCTCATTTCTTTGACGGCCTGAGACTGTACTTTCGGCTCTTTGCTGCAAACAATATCTGCCGTTTCACGGACTTTGTCTTTCAATCCCATTTCGTCGTACAATTTTGTCAGAAGATACCAGGGGTACAGGCGACTGGGAACTAACTGCGTCGATTTAACAAGAATGGTTTCCGCCTCTTCATATCGTTTCATTGCCTGATAATTTTTTCCCATGATGTTGTATAACATCGGGTCACAACTGATTTGCATGGCGCGTTGCAGGATTGCGTTGCTTTTTTCCGGTTGATCCGACTTCGACAGGCATTGGGCGTATTCGAAAAGAAAACGGATTTGGTCGTTCAGATAGGGGTAGAGCGATTCGTAATTTTCGGCAGTATCTTTATATAATCCCACGTGGTAATAAAGCTGATCGGTCTTCCATTGCTTGTAAGCTCGATAAACAGAATATTGCTTATAAAGGCAACTGACAGTAACAAGCAGGCAACTCAACGCAAGTATAGTAGCACGTAGATGAGACGGATTTGACAGATTTACACAGATTTTTAGATGACTCTTCGAAAGAGAGCATCTGTGTAAATCTGTCAAATCTGCGTCATCTGCGTGCAAGACAACGAAGACGATTAGAAACGGCAATACGCTGAACGGATAAGAAAAAGCAGCAAATACCAGTAGCGCAACTATGGAACCCAACACCCCCCAATTCTTTGCCTTTATCATATTTCGGACGGCAAGAACGATGATTCCCACAAACAGCAGAAGCGCAACAATCCCCGATTCAACAGCGATTTGCAGATATTCGTTAAAACCGTATTCGGGATTTCCGGCCACTAACTGCTCGGTTTCCGTAGCCTGTCCGGAAGCGAAATAAGCCGCCTGCGTTTCGCCGTAAGCGCCGGAGAAATTGCCCAGGCCAACACCGAAAGGATGTTTAGCTATGGTTTGAAGGGAAATTTTCCATGTCAAAGCACGTCCGTCAGCAGAATTTTTTTTGAGGTAATACATGCCGGTTGCAGCAATAAGCAGGAATAAAGCGACTGTACCACCGATTATTCGGATGTGTTTTTTATGTTGCAGGTAAAACTTCCGGATGTGTTCGGAATAGTGAAACCGGATTACAACGGCGCTTCCGGCAAGAACAGCCAGCCACGACGCCCGACTCATCGCGGCAGGAAGAACGAGCAGAATAGCGATGCAGGTAAAAACCCCCAATCCTCCCAAGAAGAGTTTACCCGCGCCCTTATCCCGCAAAGAATCTTTTGCAAGCACGTTTTTAGATAAGTATAATGCCATCGGAAATACCACCGCCAAATAGCCTGCGTACGGGCCGGGATTGAAAAACGAACCGGTCAATTTAAATAAGGAGTGTTGGGAAGTATCGAATCCGTAGAGTTGTCGCAATCCCCAAATGGCTTCGACCAGTCCTGTAAGAATAAGCGCTACTGTTATTACAGGCATGATCTGCAATCCTTTTGAAAGACGTAAACTGAAATACAAAACCACTAATAACGTCAAAATTGTGAGTTTGGTTGTGTTCAAGGCAGTGTCGTTGAGCAGACAGGCAGATATATAAACGGCTGCGGCAAAAAGTAATACGAGTAAATCCATTACAGAAAACCGGAAAGAATGTCTGTGGGTAAGCGTCCGGACAAGCGTTAGCAAGCCGATTAAGCCCATGCAACCGTAAAACCAGAAATATTTCCCTGAAACTGTGCTATTGGCTAAATCGTTGCTGACAATGAAAACCGTACCAAGCATCAATAAAAAAGGAATTAATAAGCAAAAAGAGCCAAACTTCCTGATTAACATCAAGCAATTTTCAGTCATACCGGAACAAACTTAGTTCAATCACAGACAGATAAGGGATCTGCTTATATCCATCTAAAAATGTAACCCGAAAATGCCGGAAAGATAAGGTTTCCTGAAAATCAAAACGCTGCTTCTCTTTCTTACACA
>JAISFI010000229.1 GCA_031263685.1 Dysgonamonadaceae bacterium
CAATTGTAAAAAAGCGCAATTCGTTTCAATTGGAAGAATGGCTGTTCAATCCTGACACTGCCGCAGTAAAGGGAGAATCGGGGACATTCAATAACGAGTTTATTTTTGCGTTTTATAAAGCCGATACAAAATAATTATGGAAAATATCCGCACATTCATGCCCGGCAGCGAATGGCTGTATTTCAAGATATATACGGGCGCTAAAACGGCAGACAGAATTCTGAAAGACAGTCTGTATCCATTTGTTACAAAACTGCTTGGCGACAGGATTATTGACAGGTGGTTTTACATCCGTTATGCCGATCCCGATTTCCATGTACGATTCAGACTGCATTTGACAGAAACACGGAACTTTAATTCCGTTTTCAATGGTTTTTATGACACGTTTCACAATTTAATTGAAAACGATCTGGCATGGAACATTCAGTGCGATACATATCAGCGTGAACTGGAACGTTACGGTATGAATACCATTGATTTGGTCGAATATATATTTTATATTGACAGCGAATTAAGCATTAATCTTCTTGAACATTTGGACGCCGACAATACCGAAGAACATCGCTGGCTCATCTCATTAATGCTCATAGACAGTTATTTTTCAGTATTTTCGTTTGATATGGATCTCCGTAAGGAATTAATGAATCAAATGGCGGAAGGATATAAAAACGAATTTGGAATTAAACACCACAATATGAAACAGCAATTAGACACGAAATACCGTACGTATAAAGAAACAATATGGTCTGTCATGGATAATGGCAATGTATCCGATTCAATATATGGCAGATATCATGAGCTTATACAAAAGTATCGGCAAGTTATTTTTTCAACAGTACAGGAAATTCTCCGTATTGAAAAGGAAGGCAAATCTCAGGTTAAATCAGACGCTTTGTTAACAGGTATAATCCACATGACAATGAATCGTTGGTTCAGGTCTAAAAACAGATTGCATGAATTGCTTATCTATGATTTTATGTCAAGATATTACAATTCCCGTGTCGCAAAAGAAAAATATGCAACAAAAAATGAGAATGAAACCGTTTCCACACTATATTCAGTTTGATGCAATGGACTGCGGTCCGACATGTTTGCGAATGATTGCCAAATATTACGGTAAATCATATACCCTGCAAACATTGCGACAACGTTCATTTATCACGCGCGAAGGCGTTTCGATGCTTGGAATCAGCGATGCAGCGGAAACAATCGGGTTTCATACAAGCGGAGTTCGCATAAGTTTCAAACAGTTGGTGGAAGATATGCCTCTGCCCTGTATTCTGCACTGGAATCAGAACCATTTCGTTGTATGTTACAGGATTAAAAAGAAAGGGCGAAACGATTATGCCATAAGCATTGCCGACCCTGCCGCCCGTAAATCGGTGTTTACCAAAGCGGAATTTCTGAAATGCTGGATAAGTACAAAAGTTCAGGGTGAGGATACCGGAACGGCATTAATTTTGCAGCCCGGTCCCGAATTTTACGAAGAAAAGGACGAGAAAAACAAAGAAAAATCAATAAAGGGATTACGCTTTTTTGCCCGCTATCTGCGTCCTTATAAAAGTCAGTTATGGCAACTGGTCGTGGGCATGATGGTGGGTAGCGCTTTACAGTTGATTTTTCCGTTTCTCACACAGGCAATGGTCGATACCGGAATCGGGACGAGCAATCTGAATTTTATTACTTTAATACTTGTTGCCCAGTTAGTATTGTTTACCACACAGTTGGGAGTGAATTTCATCCGAAGCTGGATTGTGCTGCACATGAACTCGCGCATAAACATAACTTTAATCTCCGATTTTCTGGCAAAGCTGATGAAACTGCCGATGAGTTTCTTCGACACAAAAATGGTCGGGGACATAATGCAGCGCATAGGCGATCATGGGCGAATACAGGGCTTTCTTACGGGAACTTCGCTTAGCGTGATATTTTCTTTCGTGAACTTTATCATATTCGGGATAATACTTGCATATTACAATCCGTTAATATTGCTGGTTTTTGCCATTGGAAACACATTTTATGTACTGTGGATACTGTCGTTTATGAAATTTCGCAGGGAACTCGACCACCGGAGATTTGCACAGGCTTCGAGCGAACAGAGTACCGTTGTACAGTTGGTAACCGGAATGCAGGAAATAAAGTTAAGCAATTGTGAAAAACAGAAACGCTGGCAATGGGAACGGATACAGGTGAAGCTCTTCAAAATCAGCGTGCGGGGATTGGCGCTGGGACAGTATCAGGAACTTGGCTCGGTATTTTTCAATCAGGCAACAGGTATCTTGATATCCTTCATAGCAGCCAAGGCGGTTGTCGATGGCGATATGACGCTCGGAATGATGATGTCGCAAAGTTATATCATCGGACAGTTGTCTGCCCCTATCGGACAGTTTATTGGCTTTGCACAGTCGTTGCAGGATGCGAAAATCAGTCTCGAACGTCTTAACGAAATACACAACAAAGAAGATGAAGAACAGACTGTCGATTCAAAACTGACTGTCCTGCCGGATGATAAAACCTTCAACGTAGAAAATCTTTACTTCAGTTACGACGGAGCCGACAGGGATTATGTGCTTGAAGATGTAAGCATAAAAATTCCGCACAATAAAATAACAGCCATAGTGGGAGCAAGCGGAAGCGGTAAAACTACACTGGTAAAGTTGTTGCTGGCTTATTATAATCCCAACCGGGGAAATGTCAATCTTGGAGAAGTACCCATAAGGAATATAAATCCGCATTTATGGCGTAAAGTAACGGGCGCAGTTATGCAGGAAGGGTTTATATTTTCCGACACTATAGCCGGGAATATTGCTCCCGGAGAAGAATCAATTGATACCGAAAGACT
>JAISFI010000241.1 GCA_031263685.1 Dysgonamonadaceae bacterium
ATTCCGTCCATACCGCCAAGTCGCTGAAAATAAAGCAACAAAAGAGACAAAAAGCCTGTAAAAGTAGTATTTTACAGGCTTTTTCTTTTCTATCTGTACCATCTTTAGGACAGGATAAAGCCATGTTCGGACAGAGTTCCGTTACCAAATCATTACCTATTTCGGGAGATAACGATATAGGTAACGAATGTCGCGATAAGGCACTGATATGTCGCATATTGGCACAGCAGAAAGGCCTCATTTGAGAGAACAGAAAAGTAATTTTGTAACTTAAAAAATGAGCGCTATGCGAAGTACATTCAAGATTCTTTTTTACATTAAAAAAAATGCAATCAAAAGTAACGGGAAAGCTCCCGTGATGGCAAGAATAACCCTGAACGGCGAAATTGCCCAGTTCAGTTTAAAGTGCGAGGTCAATCCGTCGGAATGGAATCCCGGAACCGGACGCGCTATTGGAAAATCGGCCGTGGCACAGAAACTGAATGGTCTGCTGGATAATTTCAGGGCATCCCTGACCCAGCATTACAGGGAAATATCTGACCGTGAAGCCACCGTAACTGCGGAAAAAGTAAGAAACGCTTTTCTCGGTTTTCAAATGCGGAACGATTCCCTGCTGGATATGTTTGAGGAACACTGCAAAAATCTGGAAATTCAAGTGGGCAAGGGCGTAAGCCATGATACGCACCAAAAATACCTCAGAACGGGCATGCGACTTCGTGATTTTATGAATTACAAGTACCATATCTCCGACATCAACCTGAAGGAGATCAATCACTCGTTTCTTTGTGACTTCGAGATTTATCTGAAACCCGTTCATTCCTGCGGTCAAAACACAGCGGCAAAATTCATGCAGCGGGTACGGACGATCATCCTGATTGCCAAAAGTAACGGTTGGATTCATTCCGATCCGTTTGCCAACTATAAATTACAGACGGAAAAGACGGAACGTGAATTTCTGAACGAACAGGAGCTGGATAGTATTATTTAGAAAAATTTTCCAATTAAACGACTGGAACAGGTCAGGGATATTTTTGTCTTTTCCTGTTTCACGGGTCTGGCATACATAGACGTTTTCAATTTGCGGGAGGCGAACATCCGTACAGCTTTTGACAATACCCTGTGGATTATGGGGAAAAGAGTAAAAACAGGCGTCAGTTACCGGGTTCCACTTCTGGATATACCGAAAATGATTATTGATAAGTACAGGGGAAGTTTATCTGGAGGTGAACTGTTGCCTGTCATCACAAATCAGAAAATGAACGCCTATCTGAAGGAAATTGCCGACTTGTGCGGCATTGCCAAAAATCTGTCTTTTCACGTTGCAAGACACAGTATTTTGTCTTTTAGGCTGAAAAACAGAAAGTTGCAAGAGCAAAATTCTTGACAGGTAACGATTTAGAAACGAGCGAATCTCGTTTTTTTACGTCAATTTTCACAATACACACAAAGAACGTCTTTCAACGGCAAAGATACAAAAATGTGTCTGAATCCCAATATTTCTACTCTATTTTTTCTTTTCTATATTTTGGCTGATTTTCTTCATCTGTATATTGCCGATAGATTCCGACGGTTTAAATTTCCCCTTCCTTTCCGGCTATTTCGGAAAACATCGCTATCTTTGCATAGACTTTAAAATGAAAGTTGAAAGCGGAATATCGCCGCTTTTATATATACATGATGTTCGCTGACGCCACTGCGAAAACTGGTAATTTACAAAGAAGGCTGGCAGCAACGTTCATGCTATACTGCAATGGTATGGCGTGGACTTGCTCTCGTTACCTTCTTAGGCATACCAGTGCCTCGCGGTGGGACGTTTGTAAGTTCCACGTTTTTTTGCGTGTTACCCAACCGGCGAACTTGAACGGGATTTTTTAACACGTAAAAATAAAGAACATGAAAAAGATTATCCTTTACATCGCAGCGTCTATCGACGGGCGAATTGCCGAACCGGACGGTGGCATCGAATGGCTTTCGGAGTTTCCGATTACCGAAGAAATGAATTATGGCTATAAGGAATTTATGGCTTCGATTGACTGTATTCTCATGGGTGGTCGCTCTTGGCGAGAGTTGTCAAACATGGATGCAATGGGCGCATATGCCGACAAAGCCGTTTATGTGGTCTCCCGCCATGACTGGGGTGAAAAGGGAAACATGAAATTCATTACGGAGAATGTTACAGAACGCATTGCCGCTCTGTGTAACGAACAGGGAAAGAATATTTGGCTGTTCGGGGGTGGCAAACTGGTTTCAATGTTGCTGGCTGCCGATTTGGTGGACGAAATGCAAATTGCATACATCCCCGTCATTCTCGGCAAAGGTATCACCCTGTTTCCCGAACAGCCTAAAGAATCAAAATGGGAATTGACAAACAGTAAAAACTACAGTTCCGGCATTGTAATGGTCGAATATCAGAAGAAAAAATGATTCGTGGAATGAATATTTGCGGCATTTTATCTATTCAATCTACTTAATAGAGATTCTTTGTAGCTTCCTCCGATTGGGATGATTTTTTCACCTATTTTCGCCACATTACCTTCTATCGTGTTGATATGCTTGATAGATACGATGAATGATTTGTGTACCCTTATGAACTGTTCACTTGGCAATGACTCCTCCAGATTCCTCAACACAGACAGTGCGGTGATATTTTTTTGAGTTGTGTGAAAAGTAACATATTCACGCTGTCCTTCAATATATAACAAGTCGGAATAATCTATTTTATGGATTTTTGTTCCGTCTTTTACGATGATAAAATTATCTTTATCAACGGAGTGGACTATTTCTGTATTTTGGAGTGAAATTGCTTCTTTAGACGGAAATTTCATTTCATGACGATTTTTGGCTTTGTATACACCTTGTAAGAAGCGGGGAAACTCTACCGGTTTCAGAAGATAGTCCGCCACATCTAATTCGTAACTTTCAAGGGCGTATTCCGAATAAGCGGTTGAGAAGATGATAATCGGTCTTTGGTTCAGGCTACGGGCAAACTCCATTCCTGTCATGTCAGGCATTTGAATATCCAATATCAACAGGTCGATGCGTTCTTTCTGCATTACTTCAATGGCCTCGAACACGTTCATGCAGGTTTTAATAAGGTTCAGAAAAGAAACTTTGGTTACATAGTCCGCCAGAAGCTTTCTTGCATGAAGCTCGTCGTCAACAATCAATACATTCATTTTATCTTTCATATTAAGGGATAATCAAAGGTTAATAATCAGTTCCGTTCGGTAAACATTATAGCTGTCTAAAATATTCAGGCTATAATTATCTTTGAAATTGATATATAAGCGGCTTTTCAGGTTTTCGATGCCGATGCCGCCTCCATTTCTGACAGAAGGCTGCTTGATTGTCGGTTGAGTGTTCTCGGACGCAAACTTTATTTGTCCGCCTCCTGCGACTATTTCTATGCGAACAAAACTGCTATCATCCTGTAGGGGACAATGTTTAAAGCAATTTTCTATCAATGGTTGAAAAATCATTGGCGGTATCGGAATATCTCCTGTTTCGTTTTGAACATATTGAAACTCAACATTTCTATCCGTTTCGAACCGTGCCTTTTGAAAATCTATATAGTTTTCGATATATTCTATCTCTTTAGCTATCGGTACTTTGTCAGCTTCGCAATCGTCCAAGACATAGCGCAGCATTTGGGATAGCTTCATGACATATTTGGCAGCATCATCTTTGTCGCCGAAATAAATCATGGAGTAGATGTTGTTCAAGGCATTATGCGAAAAATGTGTGTTTATCTGCGATTTCAAAACCCTCATTTCCAAGATTTCCTTTTCATTTGCTAATTTCTCTTTGTTTATAGCTTCCTCTTGCATTTTGCTTCTGAAAAAGGCCACATTACAAACTACAAATGTGAAAAACAGCAAGACAAAGTACTGCACAGTACCAAATGTATCTTTATCAGGGGTAGTGATTTTCAGCATATCAAAAAGCAAAAACTCTACTGTCCATGCAACTGCCCTGATAAGGAGTATCGAGAGAATTATATAATATACAATATTCAGTTTGCCTGTCCTCTGTATGAGAAACCTGGGAATAAGAAACTTTATAGTCGTGAAGGCTATACAGGAAATAGACAGTACCATCAATAACGAAAAGGCGCAAGCATATAGAAATCCTAATTTTGAGCCGACCCCGACCAAAGTAACAAAAATTCCAACCCCTACCAAGATGTTTAACTTCTTGTTCGATAACAGAATTTGTTTTATCAACCCACAAGTTTTCTTTGTCATACAATCCATATTATTAGTTTGCAAAAATACGAAACCGGGCGCGTATCGGCAAAAATAATCTACAAAACACGACTCTCACCCTACAAACTCTCATTTATAACGTAAAACCTGTCCAAATAATGTATTATGGGGTGATTTTCAGGTTTCGTACAGTTTGTTTCACGGGCTTGTAGAATGAATTTTTCGGTAAAAAGATTTCTGCTCACTTTTGCCGTCGATTAAAATTTCATGAACCGATAAAATAAAAGAAAATGGTAAAAAGTGTTTTAACAGTGTTTTTATTCCTCCTTGCGCTATCAGGCAGCAAAGCAGAAGCACAAGGATATCCGCAGAAGTATTCTCTAAGACAATGTCTGGATTTTGCAATTAATAACAGTTATGCCGCGCATAAGGCAGACCTTGATGTCGGCGAAGCAGGTTATCCGATACACGAAGCCCGGTCAAACGTATTGCCGCAAATAAATGCTTCGGGCAGTATTGACCACAGCATTGTATTGCCCACAACCATGTTGCCCGGAGAAATCATCGGTCAACCCGGAACACAGATTCCTGTTCAAATGGGTACAAAAAACGTATTGGATTTTTCCGCATCCATCGAACAGGTAATTTTTGCTCCCACGTTATTCACGGGAATAAAAATTGCCAAAAACAACAGGGAACTCCAAAGACTTCGTGCAACTATGACAAAAGAGGAAATCATTTTCGACGTAAGCAATGCTTTCTATGACATTCTCAATAGCATGCAGGAGTTGGATAATATCAATTACATGATATCCAAACAGGATTCGCTTTACCTGCTGATGAAAAAACGAGTGGAAGAAAACGTAACAAGAGAAGTCGATTTGAACCGTGTCAAAGTAAACCTGACTAATTTACAGGCAAGAGGCCAAAACACTAAAAACACCATACTACAACAGAGGCGCTACTTACAAATACTGATTGGCATTCCCGTTGAAGATGCCTTTGAATTGGACGATTCGGAAGCAAAAAGCATTGAAGTATCCGAACTTCAAACCTATGCCCAATCATACAATAAAATTAAGATTGACATACTAAGCAAGCAAAAAGAGATTGTTGAACTTGAAATTCGTAGCCAGAAACAAAGCTATCTCCCAACCCTATCGGCAATAGCTACGGGTGGCTATCAATTCCAATCAGACAATCTGAATTTATCAAAAGAGCCGTGGTTTAATACTGTCATTATTGGCGCTCGCCTGTCAGTTCCTGTTTTTGACGGTTTAGGCAAACGAAGCAGGATACGACAGAAACAAATGCAACTTCAAGGCTTGGATTGGGATATTAGAGAAACGCAGCAAACCTTATCGGCTAATTACATAAATGCGAAAAACCAATTGGAGATAATTTGCGAATTGGTACAGGTGCAATCCGAAAACCTGCAACTGGCAGAGAAGGTTTATGCCCAAACAATAGCATTGTACACCGAGGGATTGGCAACCATAACGGATATTTTTGAAACTGAAACCTCTTTACACGAGGTAAAAATAGCCTATACCACCGAACTCATCCGTTACAAAAAGGCAGAGATCGATTTATTGAAAGCAAGCGGTACGCTCGAAAGTTTATTAATCAACAATTAAAAATCAAATAGAAATGAAATCAAAGATATTAATACCGATAATTGTAACTGTTGCCCTCGTTGGCCTTATCACGTGGAAACTGGTAACAAATAAGCAGACTATCGACAGGAATGCCGAACTGTCAATGACTTTAAATACCGTCGTTCCCGTAATGACCGAGAAGCCCCAATATATGAACTTGAATGAAGTAATCACTGTAAACGGTCGGATTGATTCGAAAAACGAAGTGGCTATTTATTCAAAAGCCCAAGGTATTGTTATACGGAAATTCAAAAAAGCAGGAGATGTGGTTAGTCGTGAAACTGTGATTGCACAACTTGAAAACAATGTGATACGGGAAAACTTGCGCATTGCAGAGTTGGACTTAGCGAAAGCAGGAAAGGATGTGGAGCGTTTCCAAAATCTTGCTTCTATCGGGGCGATAACAGTACGGGAACTGGAAGATGCCCAAATTGCCTTGCGCAGTATTGAGAGCCGGATTGCAGAATTGAAAGACCAGCTAAGCAATACCACGATTACAGCGCCTGCTTCGGGTATCATTAACAAGGACTATTTTGAAGAGGGAACATTACTTGCCATCGGTGGCAGCGTTGCCGATATCGTGGACAACAAGGCATTGAAAATGTATGTAAACGTAACGGAAAAAGAAATATTGAAACTAAAAAAAGGGCAGGAAGTTGTTATAACTACCGATGTATATCCCGACAGTACATTCACAGGCATAATTGATGCTATTTCCCCCAAAAGTAATAACCAATATTATTACCCGGTGGAAGTGACCTTAAATCACCCCCAATTACAGCCGGGCATGTTCGCAACCGCTGTTTTCAGTATGGAGAAAAACAACTGGAATGTACCGGCAGTAAGCCGGGAAGCTATTGTCGGCGGATTAAAAGCCCCCTATGTATTTGTGGTAAGGGACGCCAAAGCTTATAAAGTTCCTGTGCGGGTCGGCATATCTAACGGAGAATACATCGAGATTAACGATGGTATCTCAATAGACGACACGGTAATAAAAAGCGGACAAATCAACCTGGTTAACGGTTCTGAAGTATCCATTCTAAACTAAGAAAATAAGATGAATATAATAAAGATGTCTATCGCTCGTCCGACTACCGTAGTCGTGACGTTTATCACCCTCCTTTTTTTCGGCATTTATTCGTTTACCCAGCTTAACAGGGAATTGATGCCGAACATGAGTTTGGATGTTATCACTGTTAGCACCCTGTATCCCGGAGCCGGGGCTAATGAGGTAGAAAACGCTGTAACCAAGAAAATAGAAGATGCCGTTTCTTCCATTGAAGGGCTCGACAAGCTTATCGCCACCTCTATGGAGAGCTTTTCTTTGGTAACCATCCAATTAAAAGAAGGAACTGATTTAGATAAAGCTTTGCAAAACGCGCAACGGAAAGTAAATGCCATACGCGCCGACTTGCCTGAGCGTGTAAAAGAGCCGTCGGTAAGCGATTTCAATTTAGCAGATGTCCCGATTATGACAATCGGGGCGGTTGCAAACATGAATGAAGTAGAGTTTTACGACTTGGTGAACCATGAGATAAAGCCCGCATTGGAAAGGATTCCGGGAGTAGCGCAAATAACTCTTGTCGGAGGTTCGGAGCGTGAAATACAGATAAACATTAATGAAGAGAGAATGGCTGCCTACGAGCTTTCCATTCTTGATATTAGTAATGTACTGATTAATTCAAACCTTGATTTCCCCACCGGCAAGATAAAAAGCGACAATAAACAAACACAAATACGCTTGCAGGGAAGATACAACAGTCCGGCTGATATTGAGAATGTAATTTTGAAGTATATGCCCGACGGGAGCGCCATAAAAGTAAAGCATGTAGCAGATGTATATGACAATTATAAGGAAGTTGAAACCCTTAGCCGGGTAAATGGGATGACATCCATTGGCATTACCGTACAGCGATCCTCGGATGCTAATACCGTAGAGATATCTAAAGCCGTACGGGAAGTGCTGGATGCTTTGCTACTGCAATACGAGGCATCGGGGCTAAATTTTATGATAGCGGCTGATAATGCCGAGTTCACAATCGAAGCCTCCGACTCTGTGATGACCGACCTTATCATCGCCATCATACTGGTCGCCATTACGATGCTTTTCTTCCTGGGTAGCGTGCGTAATTCCATCTTTGTTTCAGTCGCCATCCCATTGTCTCTTATCTCCAGCTTTATCGTCATGTATCTGCTTGGCTTTAGTTTGAACCTGATGTCGCTGTTGGCTATAACGCTTGTAGTCGGTATTTTGGTCGATGACGCGATTGTTGTGATAGAGAACATCCACCGTCACATGGAGATGGGGAAAAGCCGGGTTCAGGCTGCTTATGACGGACTTCGTGAAATAAGCGGAACTATCGTATCCATCACGCTGGTATTGGTAGTTGTATTCATTCCCATATCGTTGACACAAGGAATGGTTGCCAATATATTCCGCCAGTTTGCTGCCACCATTGCCATTGCTGTATCATTCAGTCTATTGGTTTCTTTCACGGTTGTCCCCTTGCTCTATTCTCGTTTTGGAAAAATGAATGAGTTTAGCAGCCAAAGTTACATAGGAAGGCGTATTCAGGCATTCGAGAATCTAATTGACCGTATCGCTAAATGGTTTGGCATGATTCTCAAATGGTCATTGTCTCATAAACTGATTACTTTAGTCATTACTCTGACCGTTTTACTTGGTTCATTAAGCCTGATGCTATTTGGTTTTATTGGAAGCGATTTAGCGCCACAGGGAGACCAGGGACAGTTTGTGCTAAAAATAGAACTGTCTCGTGAAGCTACCATAGCGCAAACCAATCAGATTGCTTACAAAGCGGAAAATATATTGAGGAACAGCCCGCTCGTCGAAACGGTATTTACGACTGTCGGAGCAGAAGAAAACGGACAGCCGCAAGCCCGCTTAGCCGATTTGCGCGTGAAAATGATAGCGCACAATCAACGAAATACGTCGGCCACTGATTTTTCAAGAGAGGTAAAGCATTTCTTACAGGAGAATATACCGGGAATACGGGTACAAATAGCAATGACCGACATCATGGGGAATATAGACGAAGCGCCGATACAGTATCATATCTCCGGGTATCATCTTGATTCCGTAAGAACAGCGGCTAATCTGATTCTAAACAATATAAAATCTGTAAAAGGCATAGTCGATCCCAGATTATCCGCCGAAGAAGGCAGCCCCGAAATCAGTATCATCCCCGACCGTGAAAAGATGGCGGCGCTGGGTGTTCCGTTCGAGATGTTGGGAATGGCGCTTAACAATGCGTTCAGTGG
>JAISFI010000290.1 GCA_031263685.1 Dysgonamonadaceae bacterium
CCTACCCCATCCACACAAACCGGTGAGGCGAAGCAAAACCTGTTATCGTCTTCCTCATCCAGCAGCAGCATCGGTTTATTTGATAACACCACCCAATCCACCTTGACGGTAGCGCCCGGCGGCGTTGGCAACGGTCACGGAAGCCATGTTCCAATAGCAGATGGCGTGGGTATTCTGTTGCTGATGGCAGGAGGATATCTTTTGAGGCGGAAGTCTTAAACAGTGATTTGAAGGCTATGATTTTCTTTTGCCTCAAAAGCAATCATAGTCTTCAATAAAATCAGTTTAATCACAGTTCAGACAAGAAAATCGCCGTTCAGACAGAAAGAAACACAGGAATATTTTTTATTTAATTCGTTTTATACTTGAATTTCACTATCGCCAATTCTTCATTGGCCTGAACGATTTTCTTTTTCAAACCTTCCTTGTAGTCCGACAATTTTTGTTGTAGCGCACGATCGGCGCCTGCAAGGATTTGCACGGCAAGTATCGCCGCATTCAGAGAAGCGTTGATGCCAACAGTTGCTACCGGAATGCCGGGAGGCATTTGTACGATAGCCAACAAGGCGTCTATTCCGTCGAGCGTTGAGTTGACAGGAACGCCGATTACCGGAAGTGTTGTCATGGAAGCGATAACGCCCGGAAGATGCGCAGCCATTCCGGCGGCAGCTATGATGACTTGTATTCCTCGACCTTGGGCTTCATGAGCAAAAATTTCTACTTCGGCAGGTGTACGATGCGCCGATAGCGCATTGATCTCGAAAGGAATTTCAAATTCATCGAGAAGCTTGGCGGCTTTTTCCATGACCGGAAGGTCGGAAACACTACCCATAATGATGCTGATGATTGGAGTCATAAAAATTTACTTGAAAAAAAGAATTAAAAAAACAAAAGCTAAAATTGGCTGACGCATGCAAATATAAAAATTACGAGTCATGAGTAAAACGTATGCGCGCCAGCCAATCTTTAGTTTTTAACTTTTAGCTTTTTCCGATAAGTTGCTGGTATTCTGACGAAGATAGCAAAGTGTCGTATGCTGAGGAGTCTTCAACTTCCAAGCGGACGATCCAGCCATTGCCGTAAGGATCGATATTAACCAATTCCGGATGTTCTTCCAATTCCGGATTCAACTCCAATATTTTACCGGAAACGGGCAAAAATAAATCGGAAACGGTTTTTACGGCTTCGATTGTGCCGAAAGTATCTTCCTTTTCCAATTGTTCACCCACAGACGGAACGTCAATGTAAATAACATCCCCCAATTCGCCTTGTGCATAATCGGTAATGCCGACCCATGCTTCTTTACCTTCTAAACGGATCCATTCATGATCCTTTGTGTACTTAATGTTTGATGGAAATTCCATACGCTAACTAATTTTTAATTAATAATTTATCTATTCTGTTATCACTCGATTTTTAACGCTTAACGTTTTTCCTATAATTCCTTTCTCAATCTTGCAACCGGAATATCCAACTGCTCTCTGTATTTGGCAACCGTTCTTCTGGCCAATTCATATCCTTTTTCGAGAAGAAGTTCCATTAACTTTTCATCGGTCAGCGGAGACTTTTTATCTTCCTCGTCGACACATTCTTTGAGGATGGTTTTGATTTCCCGGGTAGAGATTTCTTCTCCTTTTTCGTTTTGCATACCTTCCGAGAAAAAATACTTCAGGGAATAAATACCCGAATCGGTCTGCACATATTTGCTGGCGCTCACCCGTGATATGGTTGAAATATCGTAACCGCAACGTTCGGAAATATCTTTCAATACCATCGGCTTTAAGTCCGTTTCATCGCCCGAAAGGAAAAAATCCTGCTGAAAAGACATAATCGCGGTCATAACACTTTTGAGTGTCCGCTGCCGCTGATTGACCGCATCAATAAACCATTTGGCGGCATCTAACTTCTGTTTGACAAAGAGGGCAGCTTCCTTATTTTCGGTCGACTGATTTTTCTTGTTGGTGGCATATTCAGTCAGCAACACCGAATATTCTCGATTAACTTTGAGAGCGGGTACGTGCCGATCGTTGATATGCAAGACCAATTCACCGTTGACATTTTCGACTACAAAATCCGGAATAACTTGCGACAGTTTGCTGGTCAAATCGTTTTCCCACGCGCTTCCCGGTTTAGGATTCAGTTGGACGATTTCCTTAACGGCGTCTTTCAAGCGTTCTTCGGAGAGATTTAAGCCCTTTTGTATTTTATCATAATGTTTTTTGGTGAAATCATCGAAATGATCTTGCAGCACGCTCCGGCAATCTTGTACGGTATCCGTTTCCGATCGCCTGTTCAACTGCAATAACAGACATTCTTGCAAGTTCCTCGCGCCGATTCCCGGAGGATCCAAGTCGTGGATGACGTACAATACTTCCTCCAATTCTTTTTCCGAGACGTCAATGCCGTACTGAAAAAGCAAATCGTCGGAAATCGCGGCAAATTCGCGCCTCAAATAGCCATCATCATCAATGTTTCCGATAATATATTCGCCGATTTTCATCTCTTTCTCGGAAATAGCCCGCAGACGCAACTGCTCCAGCAGATGTTCATGAAAAGATTCGGATTCGGCATAAGGAATCTGCTCGTATTGCCGATCTGCTGAAAAGTTGTTTGCCTGTAACGTATAGTCCGGCACATCATCATCCGTGAGATAATCGCCCAACGCGATGTCTTCCTGCGTTTCATTACTTTCGTAAGTTTGCTCCAAGGTATCGGAATCAGTATCTTCATTTTCAGGACTTTCCCATTCGTCAGAACGTTCCAGCGCCGGATTTTCTTCCAATTCCTGCCGAATGCGATCTTCTATCTCCAAAGAACTAAATTCCAACAGTTTGATCTGCTGAATTTGCAAAGGAGATAGCTTTTGCTGTAAACTCTGACTCAGTTGTTGCTTGATCATCTATTATAACTTATTCATATTATAATTTATGCAGAGGGCATCATAAAACTACGCGCAAAGTTACATGAAATTTTTTAATTACACACAGACGGATAAAAATTTTCCGGATTGCTTCAGGCTATCGCTCAATACCATCAAGCGAAGCAATCCACAATTTTATCCTGTTTGCAGGTAATTCACAAGAATTTCATATATCTTTGTGTTGCTTTTATTTTAGAAATTTAGACATGTATAGATGAGGTTTAGAACAGAAATATCCATCCCTAAGGCTGGATTTAATATTTCCCATTGCGACAAGTTGCTGTTGATGGGTTCCTGTTTTGCCGAGTATATCGGCAATAAATTGGAAGCGTCCGGTTTCCAGGCAGATGTGAATCCTTTTGGAGTGTTGTATAATCCTTTATCAATCGCGTCGGGCTTACGGGATTTGATGCAGCGGAAGGTTTTTACGGAGGAAGATACCGTTGAATGTAACGGTTTATTTTCTTCGTGGAGTCATCACAGCCGTTTTTCGGACTTGACACCGTCGGCTTGTTTGAAAAAGATTCGGGAGAGGATGGAAGTTTCTTCCGTCTTTTTGGAGCAGACGAGTGTGTTGATGGTTACTTTCGGCACATCGTATGTTTACCGGCTGAAAAAGAATGGAAAGCTTGTCTCTAACTGTCACAAATTACCTGCCGGTGATTTTTGCCGGGAAAGGCTTTGTATGGAAGAAATCTTGGCCGAGTGGTCTGCATTGGCAGCCGATTTGAGAAAAAAACTTCCGGCATTGAACATCCTGATGACGGTCAGCCCGATTCGTCACTGGAAAGATGGAGCGCATGCAAACCAGCTAAGTAAATCCATTTTATTGTTGGCCATTGAATCGCTGGAACGACAGTATGATTTTATTCATTATTTTCCGTCTTACGAATTGATATTGGACGATTTACGGGATTACCGGTTTTACGCGGACGACATGCTGCATCCATCGTCTGCGGCAATAGATTATATCTGGGAGAAATTTTCTGCGACCCATTTCGATCGGGCAACGGAAACTGCCATAAACGACTATCATCGTATCCGGCAGGATTTGGAACACCGACCTTCCCACCCGGAGTCGGAGGCGTACAAAACATTTCGGGCGAATGCGGAAAAACGCCTGAAAGCTTTTCGGGATAAAACCGATTCTTTCAAATGAATCTTGTGAATCCTATGAATCCTAACGGGCGGAGTGAAAAGACAGTCCCATCATCTCGCGGACCTCTCTCAAGGTTTTTCCGGCAGTTTCGCGTGCCTTTGCGGCTCCCTCCTTTGTGACTTGCTGTAAATAAGCATCATCATTCTTAATGCTGTCGATTCGCTCGCGGATGGGGCTTGTAGTGCGGATAATGTCTTCGGCTAACTGTTTTTTCAGCTTACCGTACCATTTTGTTTCTCCCGTATTCCAAAGATTGTCGTAATAGGCTACTACTTCGGGTGTTGAAACTACTTTCAAGATGGTGAACAGGTTTTCAATATAGTCGGGTTTGGGTGTATTGATCCCTTCGGGGCCGTTATCGGTCAATGCTTTCTTGACTTTATTTTCGATGTCTTTCGGACTGTCTGTGAGGTAAATACAGTTACCTTCCGATTTCCCCATTTTACCGCTCCCGTCCAATCCTGGGATTTTAATCAGTTCCTTTCCGAAATTGTAGGCAGTTGGCTGTTTGAAATATTCGACTCCATATTTGTAATTGAAACGGGCGGCATAGTTACGGGTCATTTCCAAATGCTGCTCCTGATCTTTTCCTACCGGCACATAGTCGGCATGATGTATCAGAATATCGGTAGCCATCAATACCGGATAAGTCAATAAACCGGCGTTTACATTGTTGGGATTCTGACGGGCTTTTTCCTTGAAGGAAACGGTTTTTTCCAGTTCGCCCAAGTAAGCATGCATGTTCAGCAAGAGGTATAATTCGGCTATCTCAGGCACATCGCTTTGTATGTAAACCGTGGCTTTTTCCGGATCCAAGCCACAAGCCAGGTATTCGGAGAGGACATTTTTCACATTGATGGGTAATCGGTCGGGATCGGGATGTGTTGTCAGAGAATGCCAGTCGGCAATAAAGAAAAAACACTTGTTCTCTTCCTGCATCTTGATAAAATTGACCAGAGCGCCGTAATAGTTTCCTAAATGTAAATTTCCTGTGGGACGAATACCGCTAACTACAATTTCCATGATTGATATACTTTGTTGTTTATTGGGGCGCAAATTTACAGGAAATAATTGAAATTATCCACAGCTACGCAAACAAAAATAAGCTGAAACCCATTATCGCCATGCCGGCCACTAATCCGGCGATGGAAAGATGATGTTCGCCATATTTCTCGGCCGATGGTAACAGTTCATCCAAAGAAATAAAAACCATGATTCCGGAAACGGCAGCCAGTACCAGTCCATTGATAGCAGGCGTCCAGTAAGGCATCAGAAAGAAGTAAGCGATCAAAGCGCCTGCCGGTTCCGCCAGTCCGGAGAGGAAAGAGTAGGAAAAAGCCTTCTTTTTACTGCCCGTAGCGTGATAAATGGGTACGGAAACGGCGATTCCTTCCGGAATATTATGAATGGCAATCGCAATGGTGATCGGTATGGCAACATCCATCCCGCTCAAGGCCGAAGTAAACGTCGCAATCCCTTCCGGGAAATTGTGGATGGCAATAGAAAGAGCTACCACAAAGCCCACGCGGTGTAAAGGATCTTTCTGAGTCATTTCTTCCACACCATGCATCTCGTGCGGGTTACCGGATTCGGGTACCAGAAAATCAATCAAAGTAATCAATCCCATGCCACCTAAAAAGGCAAGCAGCAGATATAAAATTCCTATTTGTTCTCCAAATACGGGAATCAGCGTTTCCTTGGCGGTCGGCATCATCTCCATAAAGGAAACATAGATCATCACTCCGGCAGAAAGACCCAGCGAGAAGCATAAAAATCTTTTATTGGTCCTGTTGGCAACAAATGCGATCAAACTTCCGATACCGGTCGAAAGTCCGGCAAGCAGTGTCAGGATAAATGCAGTCAGTATAGTTGAAACTTCCATGATGAAAATGCTTAGAAAAATGAATCTCTCCCAAGAAGAAATTCGAGCGCTAAATTATGAAAGATTTCAATACTTCTGTTCAAAAGTTCAATAAAATATTGTGCGCAGTCTGTCTCTTTTTTTGTCTGAACAGTTTTTTTTTGATTAAACTGATTTTAATGAAGACTATAATTACTTTTAGAGTCAAAAGAAAATCGTAACCCTCTTATTTTAATCAAAAAAATCACCGTTCAGAAAAAAAATCACCGTTTAAGACTTCTGCCTCAAAAGATACCCACCTGCCATCAATAGCAGTATGCCAATGCCATCTGCTACCGGAACGTGGCTTCCGTTACCGTTGCCGGGCGCTGCCGTCAAAGTGGATTGGGAGGTGTTATCAAATAACCCGATGCTACCGCTGGATGAGGAAGACGATAACAGATTTTGCTTCGTCTCGTCTGTTTGTGTGGAAAGAGTAACAGATTGTTGTTTTCCGTACAGTCCCACGCCGGCTTCCGCCGGCGTCAGGACATGCAGCATCACTATTATATTCACAATCACTATGCTACTGAAAACTATATAATTTCTTTTCATGACTTTTGTTTTTATTTGTTTATTTCCTCTATAAATCTGGATTGCTTCGCCGTAAGCGGCTCGCAATGACGTGCAGAAAGCATCGTCATTGCGAAGGCGAAGCCTGAAGCAATCCAGAAATTTTATATACATTTTACCGGATACTTACTGCTTTCTTCACCTCTGCGCCAATCCGCACGACATAAACTCCGGGCGCTAGCGTCTGATATTCATAAACCGAAGAAGATACGGCCGGATCATCCAGTACAGTTCTTCCCCACGCATCCGTTATTCGAACATTCCCCAGCGCTTTTCCGGACTCTGAAACAATTTTAAGTTTGCGCGGAGAAAGGCTCAGGACGCGAACGGCAGATGATTCGGAAACCGTTTCGATGCCAAGCGGCTGCAAGGCTTTACCAATCACCAGTGAAAGGCGGTTTTCCAGATATAGCTCATCTTCTGTCTTGTTGAAGGCATATTCCGGTTGAGTCTTTAAGTCTATAAGTCTTTC
>JAISFI010000321.1 GCA_031263685.1 Dysgonamonadaceae bacterium
CTTTGGAAAGCAATCGGGAACATCGTTGAAAACGCAACCGCATGTCAGTCATCTGGCAAACAAGCAAATCAAAGCATTGCTGACGCAGGCGGCAAAATGTGCCATCAGGTATGATCCGAGCATCCGGAATTATTATCAGCGAAAAACGGCTGAGGGTAAAAACGGGTGGCTTGTGGTCAATAACGTCAGAAACAAATTGATACATCGCATTTTTGCCATTGTAAGAAACAAACAGCTTTATCAATTGGAATACATTTGTCCTAAAAAAACAGGGACGTAAAAAAGATTTGAAATTTTTATGAAGAAAATTTGGATTTGAACATAGAATTCCCGAACGTTTTAACGTCGGGTGTATGTGTGACGTCGGAGCAAAGCAGCGAAGCCCCGAAATATTTTATACAAAGATATTTCGGGGCTTCGCCGCTCCGGTACCATGATACGTGATTCCAACCCGACGTTTCACGTCGGGCTACCGATATGGAATCCGTTCCGGATTGGCTTGCGCCGAACGCTGTTTCGGTTTCCGTTTCTTTATCTCACAATTTCAAACCGTGTGAGGTATAGTTACCGCGTTTTGCGCAACTTTCAGTTCTAAAAAGCTTGTTTATAATAGCCTAATTTTTCAGCATCAAATTGTTCAATAAAATGCTGATGCTTCCTGATTTCTGCTTCTCCATAGCTGACGTATACTTCGACAGAACGACGGAAAATTTCAGGCTCCACATTCGTATCCGATAATAAGAGATAGCCCAAAATGATGTGTCCGGCCGATTCTACCAATCGACGGGCATGGAAATCAAGATATTCACTGTCTTTACTTTCCACAACCCTGGCAACCATCTTTTCATAGGTTTCGGTCATGGCGATTAATTGCTTTTTTATCGCTTCCAATTCCGGCACTACATGCTGAACTTCGTAAGTCTTCATTTGAGACAGATAAGTACCGGTTGTTACGTGACGAATGGCAGCGACGACCTGTAACTGTGTCGTTCCTTCATAAATATTGGTGATGCGAGCGTCGCGATAGATGCGTTCGCAGGCATAATCTTTCATAAAACCGGAGCCGCCATGTATCTGGATGGCATCGTAGGCATTCTGATTACAGTATTCCGTACTCATTGCTTTGCCGAGTGGCGTATAGGCATCGGCCAGCTTTTTGTATTTCTTGAGTTCGTCTTTTTCTTCTTTTGTCAGCGGACGTTCTTTTTCAATGTCTTCCAATGTTTTGTAAACGTCAACGAAACGGGCGGTTTCATACAGGATCGTTCTGGAAGCATCGGTTTTCGCCTTGATGTTGGCAATCATTTCATACACTGCCGGAAATTCGATAATTGCTTTACCGAACTGTTTGCGATCTTTGGCATAGGCCAAAGCTTCACGGTAGGCAGCCTCCGAGAGACCTGTTGCCTGCGCCATGATGCCCAGTCGGGCGCCATTCATCAAAGACATGACGTACTTGATTAATCCGAGTCTGCGTTCTCCACACAATTCGGCTCTGGCGTTTTTGTAGGTCAATTCGCAAGTAGGAGATCCTTTGATACCCATTTTGTTTTCGATGCGGCGAACGTTTACGCCTCCGTCTTTTTTATCATAGATGAACATCGACAAACCGCGTCCGTCTTTTGTCCCTTCTTCGGAACGCGCCAATACCAGATGAATATCCGAATCGCCGTTGGTGATAAAGCGTTTTACGCCGTTCAGATACCAGCATTGATCTTTTTCGCTGTACGTTGCACGCAGCATAACGGCCTGCAAGTCGGATCCGGCATCCGGCTCGGTCAAGTCCATCGACATGGTTTCGCCGGCGCATACGCGGGGAAGGAAGCGTTTATGCTGGTCTTTGTTGCCAAATTCATACAGCGTTTCGGCACAGTCCTGCAAAGCCCAAAGGTTACAAAAACCGGCATCTCCGCGGGCAGCCAGTTCGGAGACCATGATGAAAGTCGTCATCGGAAAATTCAACCCGTTGTACTGGCGAGGCATGGAAATTCCCATCATACCGGCTTGACGACAGACATTCAGGTTTTGTTGAGTGCCGGGAGCGTATTGCACACGGTTGTTGATAACTTGCGGCCCTTCGTGGTCTACGTCTTCTGCGTTGGGAGCAACAATATCTCCACAGATTTCGCCCGCAACTTCCATTACTTTTTCGTAACTGTCCATCGCATCTTCAAAATCTACCGGAGCATAGTCATAGGTATCTTTGTCTCTAAAATTCCTTTCTTTCAATTCTACAATCCTTTTCATCAAAGGATGATTGAGATGATGTTTTAATGATGGATTGTCTGTAAAAAAATTAGCCATAATATTTGTAATTAAATTTGTTATTGGATGTTGTCATTGACCGGTATTTGCCGGTCATTGCTTTTAGGAATGATGTATACCGTTCCGTTTTGCGTGAAAATAAAATTGTAATCCTTATTTTCCTCCTGTCTGTCGATCGCTTTCCAGGATAGAATTTTGGAGTTGTTAGCTGTTTGGATCGTGATTCCGTCGTCATCGAAAGTCATTTCTCTGGGGCCGAATGCGTCGGGATACTTAGCTTGCATCTTGAGCGCTGCTTTTCGCCATTGCGAGCGGGATCTTCCTTTGAGGAAGAAAAGATAAGAAATGAAAAGCAGGAGTATACCGGAGGTTATTGTAAACCACGAAGCCTCATGCCGGTGCAGATACATGACATTCAAGCCGATGAGCAGCAAGGCACTGATAAACAGCGCCGGCATCAGAAATTTATAGATGGGCGCCTTTTTCGACCGATAGTACTCCTGAAAGGCTATCCAATCGTTGATGCTCAACTCAAACCTGATCGTCTTTTTCATTCGTTATCGCTGCAATTATCGACAGAAAACAGCATGATCGTTACTTGCTGTTTTTCCTGTAATACTTAATCATTTTGGGAATCACGGTTTCCACATCTCCGGTAATCACATAGTCGGCCACCGCATTAATCGGAGCATAAGGATCGTTGTTGATGGCGATGACCATAGCCGATTCCTGCATACCGGCAATGTGTTGAATCTGTCCGGAAATACCGGCGGCGATATACAGTTTGGGACGAACGGTAACGCCTGTCTGTCCTATTTGCCGTTCATGCTCTGCATATCCAGCGTCGACTGCGGCGCGGGAAGCTCCGACTTCCGCTCCGATGGTATGCGCCAGGTCGTACAACAATTGGAAATTCTCCTTGGATCCCATGCCATAACCGCCCGAAACGATGATTGGCGCCGACTTGATATTTACTTTAGATTCTTCTATCTGGCGTTCAATTACCCGGATCACAAAATCGGTGTCGGAAACATACGGGCTGATGTCATGTTTAATGGTTTTCCCTTTGTGATTGCTGTCGAAAATGTCTTTTTTCATTACGCCTTCGCGAACGGTCGCCATTTGTGGACGGCAATCGGGATTGATAATGGTTGCCACGATGTTTCCACCGAAAGCGGGACGGATTTGATACAGCAGGTCTTTATAGGTTTTGTTTTCTTTCTTTTCTTCGTGATCGCCGATTTCCAGCGAGGTACAGTCGGCTGTTAATCCGCTGCCCAATGCCGAAGATACACGCGGCCCCAAGTCGCGACCGATACTGGTTGCGCCCATCAACGCGATTTGCGGCTTTTCTTCTTCAAAGAGTTTGACTAAAATGGACGTGTGAGGCAGGGATGTATAGGGATACAGTCTTTCGTCTTCAAAAACGTGCAACACGTCTACGCCATAAGGAAAAACCTGTTTTTCAACATTTTCCAGCTTGCCGGCGATGGCTACGGCTTCCAGTTGGCATTTCAGTCGATTGGCCAGCGAACGGCCTTTGGTAAGCAATTCGAGGCTTACGTCTTCTACTTTACCGTTTTCTATTTCTAAATATACAAATAAGTTGTTCATGTTTTTTTATCCGATTGTGTGGTTAGTAATCAGTTCCACGATCAATTCTTCGATGTCTGCATCGGATGAATCGAATGTTTTACTCTCTTTTGCCTGAAAAACAACGTTTTCGATTTTCTTCACTTTGGTTGGAGATCCGGAAAGTCCGCAGCAGGAAACATTGGCATTGACATCCGCTACGCTCCATTCCGTCAAATTCAGATAGGGGCGAATGTTGTACAGCGCTTCGTAATCGGCTGCTGCTTCCTGTTTTTCGGAAACAGTGCGGGCGTGTTTGTACTTCTGAAGCAATTTGGCGTTGCGGGGACGACATTCAGGTGCGGAACTGTTGACGGTCACTACGATCGGGAGCGTTCCTTCGGCGATTTCTATGCCTCTTTCCAAGCGTCTTTTTACAAGGATTTTGCCTTTTTCGACCGATTGAATTTCTTCGGCGTATGTAATTTGCGGAATACCGAGTTTTTCTGCCACTTGAGGGCCTACCTGTGCGGTATCTCCGTCGATTGCCTGACGGCCGGAGATGATGACGTCGAAAGCGCCGATTTTACGGATAGCAGTGGCAAGGGCATAGCTGGTGGCCAGTGTGTCTGCTCCGGCGAAAGCCCTGTCGGTTAACAGATAGCCACCGTCGGCTCCGCGATATAAACCTTCCCGGATGATTTCCGCAGCACGGCCGGGACCCATTGTCAAGAGGGTAACTGTAGATCCGGGATACTTGTCTTTCAGACGTAATGCTTGCTCTAAGGCATTCAAATCTTCCGGATTGAAAATAGCGGGAAGCGCGGCGCGGTTGACCGTTCCGTCGGCTTTCATGGCATCCTTACCCACATTGCGTGTATCCGGTACTTGTTTTGCCAATACAACGATTTTTAAGCTCATTTTGAAATAAATTTGTATATAAAATTAGGTGTTGATAAAAAATTCAACGATTCAAGACGGCAAAAGTACATGAAATTTTTGTGAAATACACACAGACGGGGTAAAAATTCGGCGGTAAATGCATTATAATTTTGGCTTCTGGATTTTTTGTATTTAAACAGCGGTTTACATCGATCAGTATAGTTTTATGTTGCCCGAATCTCAAATATCCTTTAGCTGCTCATACAAGTACGCGAAAACATTACCCAATGGTTCTGAAGACAAAGGAGTGCAACCCAATTACTCTCTAAAACTGGATTATTCCAAATCGCATTACGATTTGAATGATTTGCTCGGATTCCTGGCGCAAATAGATACTTCATTCAAATATGAACCCGAAATATCACCCCAAGAAGGAGTTAAAATCGCGGTTAAAAGTGCATCGGCAAGTTGTTTTCAGGAAGGCGAAAATATTGATAAGGCGCTTGATGGAAATTTGAATACACCGTATCATTCGCCATGGAATGAGAAAATAAATTATCCGGTTATTCTTACTTTTGATTTTGACGGGCTGTCGCAAATTGATTACTTCAAATATTATCCTCCAATAGACAAGCTCGCTAATGGACTTTTCGGTGAAGTGGAAATTTGGGCAAGTACCCAAACGGATACGGTTTTGAAAAAAATAGATTTGTACGATTTCTACCAGTCTACGGATCCCGGTTATTACCGGTTTCCACAACCTGTCAAGGAACCGTTAAAGATAGAACTAAGAATATTGTCTTCAATGAGTTGGATGGGCGAAAATCATGTGTCTTGCGCCGAGATAGCATTTTACGGGAAACCGTGAAACCGATCCTCACCGCTGGTGCGGTGCATGGCTGGAGATGCAGTATATATATAATACAAAGCGCTCTATCATTCACTGACAAAGCGCTTTATTTAATAATTCAAATAGGGTATTATCTTCAAGGTATAAAAAAAAATTGCTCTCTTTCTCTGGGTTAACGTCTGCAAAGGTGAGATATTTTTTTAGAACATCCAAATAAAAAAGTATATTTTACAACATGTTTTTAAACTACATAAGTATGTCATCTCTGCTTCAACATCACACGTATACCCGACGTTAAAACGTTCGGGCTACCGAGATGGAATCCGTTCCGGATTAGCTTACGCCGAACACTGTTTACGGTTTCCACTCCTTAAATTTTAAATATCTCACAATTTTAAACCGCTTTATACCGAACTCAGGCACTTAAATAACCACCATCCTCTTCGCTGCAAAAACCCCCGATGCAACTACCTGCAACATATAAAAACCACTCGGAATACCCTCTGTGGAAATATTAACCTCCCGGTTTCCGTTGCCGTCGGGTTGCTCCAACTGTCGGCAAACCCGGCCGTGCATGTCGATGATACGGAGGGATACGGGCGATGTGCTGCCGGTATTGAAACTCGCAATGACGGATGAGTTACTCGCGGCAGGCATCGGATATATCTCCAGGGAAATCCTTTCCGCCTGCAGCCCGTCTATCGACGAAGCAGCGTATTCCGACCAGGTGAATTTTTCCCATCCCCCGAAATCATAGCGGTCGCAGTTCATCGGCTTGGTGCCGTTTTCGGAGCAAACTACCGCATTCGTCCGCAGACTTTTCAGGCCGAACAGCTTGCTGTTGTTCTGCAAGTTGTGCCACAAAAACTTCGTCGTGGCGGTGCGGTTGCCGGCGCTTAAAGTCATCGGATTTTTCGTGCCCGTTGTGGAAACATATTGCCCGTTGGCGGCTTTCAATTCGATGAAATTTCCGTTTTGCTCCACTGTGAAAATGCAGTCCGGCGTGATCGTCGGACTGTTGCAAATTATCTGGTTCTGCGCATTGAAAGTAACATAATTGCTTCCGTTCTGGATGGTGATTCGTTTGCCGACCGGTATGGCCGGCGCGGCAAAACTGATGGCGAAACCGGCAAGGTTAAAGCCGCCTTCGTCCATGCAAAAGCGGAACGTGTGAACGCCGGAAGCCAACGCAATATCCGTTACGGAAACCACAGTCCAGGTCTGAAAACTGCCGGTGACGGGAAGCGTTATGCCGCCCGTTTTGTCCACGCCATCCACCTCCACGTGGAAAGCGCCCTTGCCCTGGGGAGAGGCTACGCGGAACTCGAACCGGTAATTTGCCGTCGTAGGAACATTCAGCCGGTAGTCGAGCCATTCGCCGGCCACGATGTTGAAAATATTGGCGTTGCCGTCTGCACAGGGTTCTATATCTACGCCGTCGTGACGGTAAATCTCGCCTTCGTTGATGGTGTCGCTGTCGTGCCAGGTAATTCCTTCGCCGCCGGTGGTATAATTTTCCGCGAGAAACGTGTTGGGGATGTTTTTTACGCCGATCACCGGGTCGGGCGCACGCATCCCGGTCTGATAGACACGCTGGATGGTTCCGTCTTCGTTGTAGTAGAGCTTGTCCACGCAAATGGAGCGCGCCGCACCCTTGAAACCCTTGCCGGCAGAGAGCACGTTGTTGTGGTAAAAGGCATACCACTGTCCGTTAAACTCCACGATAGAGCCGTGGTTGGTCGATTCTTCCGTTCCGCCGAGATAAATGCCGCGGTACGTCCAAGGCCCCAGCGGGCTGGTGCTTGTGGCGTAATTCAGGCGGTTTTTCGTGTAGCCGTTCTGATAGTTGTCGGCATACGACAAATAATACAGGCCGTTGCGCTTGTGCACCCACGCTGCTTCGTGGAAATCCTGCAATCCCTGCATTCTGGCCAGCGTATCGACCAGTTCGATCATGTTTTCCTTCAGTTTTCCCGCCATGCACTTTCCGCCGCCGCCGTAGTAAAAATAGGCTTGCCCGTCGTCGTCGACAAAAACGGTGGGATCGATCATCGCGTGCGGGTCGCCCGGAAGCTCCAGATAGCCCTGTACCGTAAAGTTGGCGGCCGGTTCGACGCTCGTGGCGATGCCTACTTTCCAGGAATGGTTCCAGTCGGTGTCGCTCGGATGCGGGAAGTAGAAATAATATACGCCGTTTTTGTATGCGCAGTCGGGCGCCCACATGAAGCCGCCTTCGGGTCGTCCCCAGGGCACCTGGCTCGCTTCGAGTATCTGGCCGTGGTCGATCCAGGTTATCATGTCGGCGGTGGAAAATACGTGATACTTGTCCATCAAATCGCAACTGCGCGGCGGCGTTACGTCGTGCGAGGGATATACATACAGCCGTCCGTCGTTCCAGACATGCGCCGAAGGGTCGGCCGTGTAAATCGTATCGCCCCGGGCATCGAGGCGGATAAAGGGATTTTCGGCCATCGCCTGAGCGGCGCCGTTCTGCATGCAACAAATCATCGTTGCGGCAGAAACAAGCGCGCATCTCAAACTCCTCTTATTCGTTGAAATCGTTATCATGGAACGTGTATTTTCACGATTGTCGTGTAGTTATACTTTTTGTAGGTATCGTTACAACATGCTCCTACTCTTACAAAATAGTCGGTAGCGGTATATTTTACCTTCCTGGACGTTCTCATTACGATGGTTTGCCCTTCCTGCGCGTTGGTGAGCGATACCGTGCCGCTGATGATGTCGCTGAAATAGTTGTTGTTGCCCACATACTGATTGGTGGAAATACAGAGGCGGGCGTTCAGGACGTCGGGCATAAACTCGCCGTCTTTGGCGTTGCGCGTGAAGCGGATGGAGGCTTCGACCAGCGTATCGGGTGTTACGTGCGGCTCTTCCACCCATTCTACGTCCAGATAGGGGATGACGACAAAATCCTGCTGTACGCTTCCGGCGATGGTAATCACTTCGCCTTCCGGGTCGCAGGGATAGAATGCGCCTTCTACCGGCGTCATGCGGTATTGTCCGGAAAATATTTTGGTATTCGTGTAGGTACCGTCTATTTTCACGTTCAGGTAGGTCGGGGTGATGGCGATGGAGGTATCGGCGGTTGCCCACGAGAGTTCTTCCATTTTTATCCTCATGTTGCTGCCTCCCGGCTCGGTACGGAGCAGGTTTCCGCTGGGGTCGATAATGCGCCCGGAGATTTGCGCGTCGGGGGCGTCGTAGTTATCCAGTTCGCAGGCGTAAAAACAAGTAATACTTGCTATTGCAAACGCTATTTTCAAGATGCTTTTCATCATTATCCTGTTTTATTTCGATTAGTACTGATTGTTTTGTTTCAATAGGGGATTCGTTTTCAATTGCGTGTCGGGTATTTTTTCGTAATAATACTTTGTCTGGAATGTCAATGCATTATTTGCCCGTTCGCAAACCCTTGTATCGTAGATGTATTTCCCTTCGGGATTGCCGTAATCGTTGAGCGTGGCTCCTTTGGCGAAGAGGAAGGGGTTGATCATGCGCCGGCGATAGTCGTAAATTTGCCGGTCGAAGGTAAACCAGCGGCGCAAGTCCCAATACAGCTTGTGTTCGAAGGCCAGTTCCTTGTAACGCTCGATGCGTACCAGTTGCAGGCCTCTGTTGGGCGCCATGACAAAGCCTCCGAGGCCTTTTCCGCGTTCGGTGGCGGCGGCGGTCGAGAGGTCGGCGGGCGAGGTCAGGAGGGTGGCTCCGGCTCTTGCGCGCAGTTCATTGATGCAGTCGAAGGCATCGGTCTGCATGTCATCGCCGGCATGGACGGTGACGCCGTTCTGCGCCAGTTCGAGGGCGGCTTCGGCTCTGTTCAGGAGGACTTCCGCGTAACGGATGTCGATCCAGGTGGAGGTCGATGTGTGGAGGGTGGTTGTGGATGGCGTCAGGTTCGGATTCAGCCATTTGCGCCCCATGAATCCGGTGTAGTTGTCGCCGCTTCCGTTGGAATTGGCGGGGCCGTCCAGTCCGTTGGGGTTGATCTTTACGCCGGTGGAGCTTACGTAAGGCTCCTGCTCCAGGTATTTTTCGGTTGTGGTCACGACGTTGGCTCTGAAAAAGCCGGCTCCGTAGGCGGCTGTTGTGTTTCCGTCGTCGGCTACGAATTTGGCGATGGGGGTTGCGGGATCGACGTTATCTTTGATTATTCCCCGCCGGATGTCCAGTTGTACGCCCTTGAAAACGTCGCCCGGAAGGATGAGTGAACCTTTCAGGCGCGGCTCGGCGTTGGCGAAAAGGGCGTAGGGGGAATCGTAAACGATGTAGTTGTTGGATGCATTGGTGGTTTTCAGGCGTCCGGTGGCGGGGTCGAGCGGCAGGCCGTCGAAGAGTTCCACCCAGTCGAGGGTAACGGCGAAGCGTCCGCCGTAGGTAGATGCCATGCGGGCGGGGGAGTATACGCAATCGAAGCTGTGGACGTAATCTTTTAACTGGTATTGACGGATAAAGATCGATTCGGGCGAGTTATCGGCGTTGACAAAGAGGCCGGCAAAGTTTTTGTCCTGTGCGGCATCGGCCTGGTAGAGGGTATATCGGCCTTCGTTTACAATTTTTGCGGCGTTGTAGGCTTGCTGGAAATAATCGTTTGCCCGTTCGGCGGGGATTCCGCAGAGGCGAACGTTATCTACCGTATGGGTGTACGTGCTGCCGTAGCGCGCAATGGCGCCGGCAAAGAGGGCTACCCGCGATTTGAAGGCGGCGGCTACGTAGCGGTTGGCGCGACCGTTTACTTTGGTGGCCGACATGTTGGCGATGGCGTAGTCCAGGTCTTCGAGGATAAAGTCGTAGCTTTCTTCGTGGCTTGAGCGGGCTGTCCAGAGCGAACTCACGTTGCCGTCTACGAGGTGCTGCACGTTTTTCACGAGGGGCACTCCGCCGTATCGCCTGACCAGCGTGAAGTAGGTGTAGGCGCGGATGAAACGCGCTTCGGCAATCCAGTTTTCGGCTTCCCGGAGGATGCCGATGTAGGCCGGGAGGTCTTGCATGAGATCGTTTGCGGCGCGGATGACCTGATAGCCTTCGGACCAGTAGCCGGTTTCGTGGATGTATATTCCGGGGTTGTTTCCGTTGACGGTTTCGCCGGTGGAAAGCATCGGCCAGTGGATGTTGTTCCAGGCGAAATATCCGCCAAAATTATTTTTCATGACGCCATCGCCCGTGACGTTAAAGTCTTCCATGGGCAGGCGGTTGTAAAGTCCCGCCATGTAGGTGCGCATGCCGTTTTCGCTGTAAATATCTTCCTTGGTGAGGATGTTTTTGGGCGGGATGTCGAGTGAATCGATGCACGATGCCATTGCGACAGCCCAAATTGCTGCTGTTAAAAATATTTTTTTCATACCTGTTTTTCTATTCATGTGATTAAAACTGTACATTTAAACCGAAGTTGAACGTTCTGTTGAGCGGATACATTTGCCCGTAGAGTTCGGTGGGACGTTCGGGGTCGATGCCTTCTACGCCGGTGATGGTAAAGAGGTTGTAGGCGTTGACGTAGATTCTTGCGGCGGTGAGGCCTGCTTTCCGGATCGGTTTCGCGGGGAGGCTGTATCCGAGTTCGATGGTTTTCAGGCGTAGATAAGCGCCGTTTTGCATGCCAGCTTCCGAGTTTACGCTGGGCGCTCTGCCGCCGTAGGGATAGCGTCCTGAAACCCATTCGTTGTTCGGGTCGAAGGGGTCGCGGTTCGGATCGACGGGGTGGTAGCGGTCCAGGAGGAGATCGACGGCGTTTCCGCCCCACATGAGCGGCGTGGAGAGCTGGTCGCCGTAGGCAACGTTGGACATGGCGGAGCCTTGCAGGAGGATGCTCAGGTCGATGCCCCGATACTGCGCGCCGAGCGTGAGGCCGAAGTTCAGGAGGGGATAGTTGCGCTTGTCGCGGAGTTCGGATGCGGCGGCGTTGGAGATGGTTCCGATGGGATGGTCGTCGTTGTCGTCTACAACGCCGTCGCCGTTCCAGTCTTCATACATGTAATCGCCCGGCAATACGTCGAGCCCCACGTTGATGGGCGAGTTGGCAATCTGCTCGAAAGATTCGTAGCGTCCTGTGACTCCGCGTCCGAACCAGATGTCGTTGTAGCGGTTCGCTGTATTTTTTTTCCAGTTATCGTAAGAGTTGCCGGAAGGCGTTCTTTCTACGTAGATGTTCATGGTTCGGGTCATTGCCAGATTTCCGGTGACGCTGTAGGAGAAGTCGCTGATTTTGTTCCGGTGGCGGAGTTCTATTTCAAAGCCTTTTGTGCGGTCGCTGTTCAGGTTTTCCTGTGGCATTTGTATGCCGGATGTTCCGGGCAGCGATACTTCGCGGTCGGCGAGGAGTCCTTCGCGGTTTCGCTGGAAGATGTCGAAAGAGAAGCCGAAGAGTCCTTTCCAGAGGTCGGCGTCGAGGCCGATGTTTGCGGTTCGTGAGGTGTACCATGTGATGTTGGGATTGTCGGTTACGCGGAATCCGAGGGCGTTGATGAAGGCGTTGTCGATCATGTAGCCAACGGGATAGCCGTCATTGCCCTGACGGTTGTTGATGACGGTGATTGGATAGTCGTAGCCCGTAACCCACTGGTAATCCATCGCGCCGTCGTCGCCCATTACGCCATACGATCCTCTCAGCTTCAGGTTTTGAACGAGGGGGAGCGTTTCTTTGATAAAGGTTTCTTCGGACAGTCGCCAGCCCAAGGATGCTCCGGGAAAGAATCCCCATTGCCTGGCGGGTGCGAATTTGGAGGATCCGTCGCGACGAAAGCTGAGTTCGACGAGGTATTTTCCGGCGTAGTCGTAGTTGAGGCGACCGACGATGCCTTTGGAGACGTAGTCGGTTATTCCGTTCGGAGATGCGTTGCCTACCTGATTGAGGGAATTTCCGGCATAGAGATAAGGTATGGGAATATCCATCTGCCGATAGGCTCTCAGATTGTCGCCCGTGCTGCGGCTTTCTTCGTAAAGCAGGAGGGCGCTCAGGTTGTGGCGCTGGTTGAAGGTGCGGCTGTAGTTGAGCGAGAGTTGCCAGAGATGCGTCTGGTTGAGGCCGTAGGAGCGGTCGAGGTCGGTCGGTGCATTCATCCCGGTGGCCGTATAGGTATCGGTAGCGGCGTCGTAGTCGTATTCGTTGTATTCTTTGCGGAATGTTGTGTTGTCGGTGAGCGTCATGTCGTAGGCGTACTGGCCGTTGAGCGACAGGCCTGCGATGTATGGCACGTCGTAGGTGAAGGAGGCGCTGGACTGGAACATCTTGCGGTTGTTTTTTACGAAGCCCGACATGTTGGCAGTGGTGAGGCCGACGACGTTGTTGATGTTTCCGCTGTGTTTCAGATAGTCGGGATTGTTGTTGGCGTAAATAAGGTCGTTCGGGATGGAGCGCCACAGGGCGCCGTAGACTTCGAAGGTGGAGGTGAGCGGCCGCATTTTGTTGTCCATGATGCCGTTCAGGTTCAACGACATTTTCAGTCGTTTGTTGATTTTGGCGTTGATGTTTGAACGGAGGTTGAAGCGTTCGTAATTCAGGTCGCCGCTGCGGAAAAATCCGTCCTGCTGCGAGTAGCCGAAGTTTACGAAGTAATCGGCGCGGTCGCTTCCGCCGCTGAAGTTGATGTCGTGCTGCTGCTGGGGGGCGGAGTTTTTGAGCACGGCATCGTACCAGTCGCTCGACTGCAGGGTGCCGTTCCGGTAGGCTTCAATTTGCTCTTCGGGATAGGTGAGGCGCGGATCGGTGAGGCTGCGCATGGTGGTGGTGTTGAAGAGGGTCATGCGGTCGACGGCTCCCACGGGCTTCAGCAAATCGGCCGGGGTCTGTATCCCGTAAAACATCGAATAGTTGATTTTGCTTTTGCCGGCTTCGCCCTTTTTGGTGGTTACGAGCACGACGCCGTTGGCGGCTCTCACTCCGTAGACGGCTGCCGAGGCGTCTTTCAGGACGGAAACGTTTTCGATTTCTTCGGGCGAGAGTCGCACGAAGGCGTCCTGTCCGCGCGGTATTCCGTCGATAACGATGAGCGGCGTGCCGAAGCCCCGGATGTCGAACTGGTTGTTAAATTCGCCGGGTTCGGATGTTTTTTGAATGACCCGCACGCCGGGTACTTTACCGGTGAGCATGTTTTGCACGTTCTGGTTTTTGGTGATGCTCAGTTCCTGGTTGCTTACGGCAACGATGGCGCCGGTTATCGACCCTTTTTTCTGCGTGCCGTAGCCGACAACGATGACTTCGTCCAGCTTCTGAACGTCTTCCCGGAGGACGATTTCATAGACGTCCCTTTCGGTTACGTTTACCGTTTGGCTTAGATAGCCGAGGTATGAAACCGTCAACGCGGTTCCCGTCGCGACTTCCAGTGCGAATATTCCATTCGCATCGGTTACCGTGCCTGTCGATCTGCCGGCGGCGATGACGCTGGCTCCGATGATTTCGATGCCTGCTTCGTCGGCCACGCGGCCTGAAATCATTCTTGCGTTTTGGGCGTTTGCCGTTTGGATGCCCAGCGTGCAGATGAATGTCGCAAAACAAATCTGCCGGAAAATACCTTTCCGAACAGGGGATGTTTTTTCTTTGAATAAACTGCTGATGTTCATAAATACTTTCATGATATACCTTAAAAAATTAGACATTGATGAAATTAGGTGCAAATATCCGGTCTTGCCTTTAATTTCAGCATTAATTAATCATTAGCTGAGAAGAAAAAATGGGGAAGGGATGAAATATTACAATATTTTTCCATATAAAAGTAATATTCTTCTATTTTATTTGCAAAAATAGCCGTTCCTTTGACGTGCAAAATTCCGGCCATCCGGGAAAGCCAGGCGCTGTTTGATATGTTTATGATAGATATCCCCTGATTGTTGGAATATATCCCCTAATTTTGGGGGATGCTCTCCAGCTATTTTGGGGAACGCCCCCAGCTTTTTGGGGAACGCCCCCAGCTTTTGGGGGAACGCCCCCAGTCTTTGGGGGAACGCCCCCAGTCTTTGGGGGAACGCCCCCAGACTTTGGGGGAACGCCCCCAGACTTTGGGGGAACGCCCCCAATCTTTGGGGGAACGCCCCCAATCTTTGGGGGAACGCCCCCAATCTTTGGGGGCGCGCCCCCAAACATTCGGGGAACGTTCCCAATATTCCGGCGGAGTACTGCCAAACTGCTGTATGTGAGTAAAATATACTCATATACTTATTTTATAAACAAATAAAACAAATAAAAATTGAAAAATTATGCGAGGAACAGATTATGTGCCAAGAGCAGAAGCTATCTTCTACAACTGGCAAGAGGTGTTGGTGCATTACGCATCGACGAGGTATAAAACGTGGAACATTCCGGACGATATGTGGAAGAGGCTTCTCGACGAACAGGCTGCCTACAGGAGCCGGTATGCCGTTGCCGAAGACCCGGCCGTGCGCACCTCTGCCGCCGTCCTGATGCGGAGGGAGGCGCGGGCGAAATATGAGGCTTCGATAAGGCAGGCTGTAAAGGCATATATTACCTACAACCCCGCTGTAGGCGATGAAGACCGCAAGGATATGGGGCTGCCCGTGCATGACACGAAGCCGACGCGCGTGCAGGATCCGACGACGGTGGTTGAGGCGGAAACGGACAGTTCCGTCATTCGGCGGGTAGGTGTTCATTTCCACGACAAGGGCAAGAAGTCGAGGGCGAAGCCTGCGGGCGTGCAGGCGGCGATAATGAGGTGGGTGGTGCTGGATCATGTGCCTGTCGCGGACGAGGAATTGATTCATACTGCCGTCGCTACGCATTCGCCATACGTGCTGGAGTTTGATGCAAGTGACCGGGGGAAGATGGTTTACTTCTCTCTTTGCTGGATTAATACGCGTGGTAAGGAGGGGCCGAAGAGTGAGATTTATGGGGCTATTATTCCTTGAGATGGGGGGGCGGGGCGGTAATTTCTTTTACTAAACGGTATTGTTTTGAAAATTCTTTTATACTTTTGTTCGCAGAATTTTAGAAGATTTTTGAGTCTCGTTTTACAGGAATTTGAAAATATAGAATTAATGGTATGAAATTATTGCTCAAAACAGGTTTCAGGCAAGCTTCGGGGACTGTTCGACGTTGGACGGGTTTTGCTGTTATCAGTCTCATGACGTTGGGGTTAGTACAACTTACGATTTTATTTCCGCTGTCGATAGAGCGTTTTAATGTTGCGCAAAATATATTTGAGCAGTATAATTTGGTTGATACGTATTTTACTATTCATGGAAACACAAAGGATACAACTAATTATACAGATGATATTGTAATTGTCGATGTTGCAGGCGTTAATGATTGTGATATTCTTGCCAAATACATTGAGATGATTGGGTCGGCTTCTCCAAAAGTAATCGGATTTGATATTCATTTTGATAAGTTGTGTGACTGTTCCGATACCAATTTAGTTCGGGTGTTATCTGCAACTTCAAACTTGGTAACAATTAATTACCTTACTGATTCTATCCAATGGAATAAATTTCGGAAAAAACAGGATTTTTTTTCTGAATGTTATACGCCAGTAAACAGTGGATTTTCTAATTTAGTTGAGGATAAAGGATTTTCTTCTACATACAGAAAATTTACCGATTATATGTTTCTTAACCGGGATACGGTCAGAAGTTTTGCTTCGGTTATTGCTCAAATTGCGATGCCGGATAAATACAAAGCATTAATTCACAGGAAATTTGATACAGAATTTATCGACTATACGAATTATGGTTTTGAAAAAATTTTCGCAACGAATACAGATACTTTATCGAAACAACTGTATAAGTTAGAAAATCAAATTGTACTGATAGGCGATTTGGAAGATTACAAAGATAAACTTGCTACCCCGATAAATCCCCAAATGAGTGGTGTCGAAATTCACGCATATATATTAGCAACCATTCAAAATGGAAATTATATCTATCAAATGCCGGAGCCGGTCACTTGGATATTGGCATTTTTTATCATTATGCTGATGGCATCTCTTAAATATTGGATAGCAAATAAAAACGAATGGCTATCATTGTTTATGCCCGTGTTTCAGTTAATAATCATCCTGTCGGGCATATTTGTCGATTATTGGCTATTTATTGAATTTCATTATTATATACCTGTAATCCGTATTCTTATTGGTATGGCTATTCTGGGGTTTCCGTATGATTTATATTACAAAATATTAAAAACAACTCGTAATTATAAGAAACAATGAAAAGAAATATTTTATTCTTGACACTTTTGGTTGTCAATCATTTGCTAATTCATGCGAATGATTATCAGGTAATCGGTATTCGGGGAAAATGCGAAATTCAGAAAGGGAATAGTTGGCGATCTCTTAAATGTAAGGATATTATCCCTGTCCCATCTGTCATCAGAGGAGTAGAAAATGATGCGACAATATCTATACTCAATTTGGGGACAAATGAAGCATATAAAAAATCTTTACCAAAAAATTCGCCTGTTTCATTCTCTCCCAAAGAAAGTTCACTGGTGGGTTCTTTTTTGTCATTTCTTTTAACTCCCGCAAAAGCAATTAAGTTAAGCGCTCAACACGGAGGACATTCCTCGAAAGGGAACTGTGATTTCCCCTGCGATTCGGTCAGCGCCTCGTTGTTTGCAAAAATGAATGGCCGATTTGAGACCGGAAAAATAACCGCTGCCCTTTCGGATTACGATGTTTATATGCGCATAGATGAAATGCCGAATACTTCTGAAAAATGGTTTACTGTTTTTAATCTGTCGGAAGAAGTTTTGTATATTGTGATTCTAAAAGTTTCAAAAGAAGATCCGAAAAGTATCTATTCTTTTTATGGGGAATCGCTTCTTGAGATTGAGCAAAACAGTATAACGGAACTGCCTGAAACAACAATTGATTCGGCTTTCGATTATATTTTGCTGTCTTCCCGATCGGAGTTTATCATAGAAGATTTGCTGAACAGTCTTACTTCCGATTGCGATTGTACGCTGAAATCGGATATGCCGGTTGGCATTTATCGAGTTGAATAATTTACTGACTTTAAATTGCATGAAAAATGAAAACAGTATTATTGGCATATTCGTTTATTCTTTCTTCTTCTCTTCTGTTTGCTCAAAATAAACAGAATGATGTTGAGCTTTTACGGCAATCTTCTGAAATAATCTTCAACAATGCAGTCTCTTCGGCCGATATTGCTGTTTTGAAACAAGCATCTGCTGTTGTGCCTGAAATTTTGCCAATTGCACAGGCATTTGAAAACAGAGCATTTGATAAGAATCAAGCGAAGCATATTGCCGCATTAAAAGCTATTGCTGAAAAAATCGGCAAGGATGGAGAAGAAAACAGCATTGCTTATATTCAATCGCTTTTTTATCTTGCCGACTATTATTATGGAACTTCCGATTACGATAATGCGCAAAAACTGTTTGGCAATGCGTTGAATTTGCTGGAAAAGCTGCCTTATTCCGAACAAAAAACGCAGAGTCATATAAAAACGCAGTGGCATTTTCTGCTGGAATACAAAATAATATCGAGCAAGGATTTCGGACACGAAACAGCAGATTGGGTTTTGCTCGAAAACTGGCTTTCAGAGGCAACTTCTTACATTGACGGTTACAGCGGCGCAGATACTTATGAGATGATGTATCTTTGCCTTTATATTGTATGGGCAGGCAACACCTTTGATTTTCCTTTTTCCGACTTGGAGCATTATTATCAAAAAGGACTTTCCATAGCAAATTCAACATATAAGGATTGGTATGAAATCAATGCCTATTATTCGCAGGTTTTTGCCGATTATCAGGCAAAAAATGGCTCGCTTGATGCGGCAGAAAAAATATATTCGGACAACTTGAAGCGTTCGGAAGAACTCTACGGCAACATAAATTATTACAAAACAATATTTCTGTCGCGTTTGGCAGATATTGATGTGCATCGTGGAGATCTTGCAAGCGCCGTTCAAAAACAGAAAGAATGTATCAGATTGGACAACATTTTAAATGATAATAGCAATTTATATCTCCTGAACAGCTTGGTTGCTTTCCTCTTAGAACAGGGAAGTGAAGGTAGAGTAGAAGCAGAACAGTATGTTAAAGAAGCTGTTGAAAAGTCGAAAAAAACATTTGGTGAAATATCCAACCAACATATAAGCGCATTACAGCATCAAATTGAGTTTTATCAGCAAACAGGCGATGTTGCAGCAGAACGCGAATGTCTGAAGAAAATTCATAATATTGCACTGGAAACGGCAAATAAAAAACCGTTAGACGCTGTGATCATGCTGAAAAATATCAGTGAAAATTATGAACATATAAATGCTTACAGTGAAGTAATTGCAATCCTGGATGATGCCATAAAAATACTGAAAGAAAAATTAAAAATCAGAGAAAACCCAATAGATTATGCCGATATTCTGAGCAGACAAAGTCAAATTTATCTGAAAAAAGGATTGTACAACAAGGCGCAGACATTGGCAGAAGAAGCAGCAAAAATCCTGTCAAAGGCAGATAATAAATTGTTTTATGCAGTTGCACTACAAAATTTGGCCGATATTTACAACAAAGAACAGCAAAGTAAAGAAGCATTAAAACAAATCAAATCGGCATATCAAATTTGCAGGACAAACCAACTGGAAAACAACGAAACTTTTGTGTATATTTTACTGTGGTATGCCAAAATATTGCAAAATAATAACGATATAGAAGCAAGCGAAGATAAATTAAAAGAAGCCATTACGATTGCCGGACAACTTCCAAATAATGCCTTGTTGTCGGGAATGTGTTATCAGGCGTATGGCGACTTTTTTTATGATGCAAATAAATTGGAAAGTACTTTGACACAATTCAAAAAAGCCGAACAGCAATATCAAAAATGTGGTGACAATGGTACTGTAAAATATCTTGAACTGTTGCAAAATATGGGTAGTGTTTATGCCGATATGGGCAAACTTGATTCGGCAAGA
>JAISFI010000364.1 GCA_031263685.1 Dysgonamonadaceae bacterium
GAATTATCTAATATGATTGATCCATGAAACCTCAAATACAAATGCTGGATTTATCTGCCCAACACCGCAAGATACAGCGTGAAATCGACGAAGCTATACGCGGTGTCATTGATACCTCACAATTCATCAACGGTACGGCTGTCGACGAATTTGCCCGTGACTTGGCAACTTACACCGGCGCTCAACAGGTCATCCCCTGTGGCAACGGTACTGATGCCTTGCAGATTTCCCTGATGGCTGCCGGTCTGCAGGCCGGTGATGAGGTGCTCATCCCTGCTTTCACGTATGTTGCCGCCGCAGAAGCAGCGTCGCTACTGGGACTTGTTCCCGTGTGGATCGATGTGAATGCCGATACTTATAATATGAATGTGGAAAAGATCGAAGCTGCGATCACTTCCCGCACTCGTGCGATCATCCCGGTGCATCTTTTCGGACAGGCGGCCGAGATGGAAGCAATCCTGCAAATAGCAGCAAAACATCATTTATTCGTTATCGAAGATGCCGCCCAAAGTATCGGCGCTTCTTACTCCTTTTCTACAGGAGAAACAAAACAGTGTGGAACAATGGGAGATACCGGTTGTCTGTCTTTTTTCCCTTCCAAAAACTTAGCCTGTTTCGGTGATGGAGGCGCTATATTGACCAATGATTCCAGGCTGGCTGCACGCCTGAAGATGATTGCTTCGCATGGGCAATCCGTCAAATACCGGCATGAAATCATCGGATGTAATTCTCGCCTGGATACGCTGCAAGCTGCCATTCTCCGCGTTAAATTGAGATACCTGAACGACTACAATGCTGCCCGTCGACAAGTTGCCGCTTGCTATCACCAAGGCTTGCGTGCATACAGTAATTTTTTAACATTACCGGTCGAAAAATCCCATACGACACATGTCTACCACCAATTCACCATACAGGTAAAAAACGGGAAAAGAGATGCGCTGAAAGTCTATTTGCAGGAAAAAGGAATTCCCAGTATGATTTACTATCCGCTGTCTCTGCCCGAACAGCCGGTATATGCGAACGCGAATGTGAATACGAATACGAATACTTCGGCGGCAGCGCAGGCTATCGTTGCCAAAGAACTTGCGGCCTCTGTTCTTTCCCTCCCTATACATACGGAGATGGACGATGAGCAACTCTGTTATATCATTACTCAGATTCAAACTTTTTTCAACTGAAATATGAAAAAGATTATTATTACCTTGCTCTGCTGTATTTCCTGTAATATCCAAGCGAATAATATCCAGACGAAAAACTGGTATCCCGTCAATATCTTATCTACCGCCAGCGGACTGCCGACCGATAACGTCAAACAAATATATCAGGATAAAGAAGGTTATATCTGGATTGCCACCCGCGACGGATTGTCCCGCTATGACGGCTATCAGGCAAAAACCTACAAATCCAACCTGTATACTCCTTTTTTATTTTCCAACAACAAGTTGAATGTTATTGCCGAAGATAATAAAAATCAAATATGGATAGGAACAGACAATGGACTTAACTTATTGCTTAAAACAACCGGCGAAGTCCGTCAAATCCCTTTCAATAAATTGAGTAACAATAATATCCAGGCGTTGCTCCCCACGAAACAGGATAATGTATGGATAGGGACAGAAAACGGTTTATATCAGTATCTGTCCGAAAAAGATTCTTTCGTTTATTACCATGCCGATGATGCGAATCATCGCTTTAGTTCACATAACATCAAGACTTTATGCGAAGATTCCCGTGGCGATGTATGGATAGGAACATGGAATGAAGGACTTTTCCGTCTGGACGCCCATACCGGCATTTGCCATTCCTATCCGCAGTTGAATCCGCAAAATTCGGCCCATGTTATTTTTGAAGACAGGCAACATACTGTATGGATTGGTACTTGGGAGCATGGACTTGTTCGTCTGGAAAATCCATACGATCCGGAAAAAGTACAATATATCCGTTACATGCATGATAAAAACCGTCTGGGCAGTTTATGCGATAATACGGTATATGCTTTGTCGCAAGACTTGAATACCGGTTACATTTGGGTAGGCACTAAAACCGGGTTAAGCGTGCTTACTGACCGAAATAATCCCTATTCATTCACCAACTATTTGCAGGAACAGTCCGGATTATCGTACAGTGAAGTCAATTCGATTATTTGCGATAATACGGGATTGATGTGGTTGGGCTTTTTGGGAGGCGGCGTCAATGTCGTCAACACTACCGAAACGTTTTTTCGTTCAAATACCCTGGACGCCGTTATTGCCAGAAAGGCTACGAATAATGTACGAAGTCTGTATGTCGATTCAAAGGGATGTGTTTGGATGGGTATTGGAAGTACAGGACTGGTATCGTACGACAGATCCGGCAAATATACATTTTACGAAGATCATCCCGATTTCAAACAGAATCCGATTACTTCGAGCATCTATCATATTACGCAAATAGGCAATGCGTACTGGTTTGCCACGTATGGACAGGGAATATTTATCTATCAACCGGATAAACTGTCCGATCGCTTAACCAACATCAGCGATCATACAAATCCTCGATTGAGCAATACCCGGATTTTTTACATTCACGAAGATCTTAACCATCTCGTCTGGATCGGAACTACCGAAGGCTTATGCCAGTATGATCCAAAAACCGGAAAAATAGAATCTTACGACTTCCACGCCGTATATCATATTGCTCAAAGCGACAGGCAAACGATTTGGCTTGCTACCAGCGGCAATGGTGTTGTAAAACTGCGAATAGACAGCATAACTTCCAATATACTGGAAACAACATTCTATACCACAGCCAATAACAAAGTGAATAATGACTACATCCTGTTCATTTTCAAAGACAGCCGGGGTAAATTATGGATGGGATCGGAAGGTGGCGGATTGAATTATTACGACGAACAGCAAGATGTTTTTGTTTGTGTACAGCAGGAGTACAATCTGCCGGGCGACATTGTTCACAATATGGTGGAAGACCGGCAGGGACGCTTCTGGCTGGGAGCTAATGCGAGTTTAGTATTACTCGCCAACGGAAATACGCGGCAGTTTACCGTCACCAATGGCTTGCTGAATACCTATTTCAACCGCAACGCATTTTTTCAAACACCAGATGGAGAACTGTTTATTGGTAATCATAGAGGATATAATCACTTTTATCCCGAAGAATTGCAGCTATCCGAATTTGTCTCGCCTATCGTCATCACTGATATTAAAATTTACAACAAATCGCTGGAAGCGATGGATAGAAAAATCCGGGAAAAAATATCGGCCAATGCTCCGGGTTATACCGGAAAAATATCCTTGCCTTACGACTACAACAATTTCAGCATTGAATTTGCCGCCCTTAATTACTTGAACCCAGCCCAAAACAAGTATGCTTATCGACTTGCCGAATACGACAAGGAATGGCAATATACCGACGCTTCCAAACGATATGCTTTTTACAACAACCTGAAAAGCGGATCGTACACTTTTTACCTCAAAGCCTTGAACGATAGTGGTGCCTGGAGTATGGGAACGCCCTTATGGGTGGAAATTCTTCCGCCGTTTTGGTTGACGTGGTGGGCGTATCTGATTTATTGTACAACGTTTGTATTGCTGGTCTATTTCAGCATCCGGATCACTAAAAACCGCTTCTCCATGCAAAATGTCATCCGCATGAAGGATATGGAGACACAGAAGATAGAAGAACTTAATCAACTTAAATTCAGATTTTTTACGAATATCAGCCATGAATTTCGGACACCGCTATCGCTCATTATTTCTCCGTTAGAGGTACTGATAAAGCATGAGAAAGATGAAACCTACAAACAGAAATTATCCAAAATATATAAAAATGCCAAAGATCTCTTGGGACTTGTTAATCAGTTGCTTGATTTCAGAAAGCTGGAGATGAAGGGAGAAAAATTACTCCTCGCCTATGGGAATCTGGTCGAATTTATAGAAGAGTTTTCTCAAACATTCAAAGAAATATCTGATAATGAACAAAAAGACATCAATTTATCCGTCAATGAAGAATATTTGTATATGTTTTTCGATAAAGACAAGTTACGCAAGATTTTGAATAACCTTTTGTCTAATGCTTTCAAATACACTTCCATTGGCGACAGTATAACGCTGTCGATGGAAAAACTGAAGCAGAACGACCGGGAGTATGCAGTAATAAAGGTGTCCGATTCCGGAAAAGGGATTCCTCCCAAGAGTATAAACAGGATATTCGATCGTTTCTACCAGTTGGAAAATGTGGAAAACAGTAAACCCGGAAGCGGTATCGGTTTGCATCTGGTGAAAGAATATGTGCATTTGCACGAAGGACATGTCACGGTTGAAAGTGTTGTAGGCAAAGGTTCTGTGTTCACGGTGATGATTCCGACGAATCTAAAAAAAGATACTGCTGAAACGGAAATCGCCGCTGTTGTCGACGAAAAACGAATAAGCCCAGACGATAACGTCCGGCAAGCATCCGGTCGAAAAAAGATATTAGTGGTGGAAGATAACGACGAATTTCGCCAATTCTTAACGGAACAGCTCTCCGACACTTTCCTCGTAGTGGAAGCTTCAAATGGGGAAGATGGAGAACAGGTTGCATTGAACGCTTTTCCCGACCTGATCATCACAGACATCATGATGCCCAAAGTAGACGGCATTGAACTGTGCGCCCGTGTAAAAAACAATATTCGAATATCCCATATTCCCGTCATCCTCTTGACGGCTCATACTTCGGACGAATCCAAACTGACAGGATACAGCGCCGGTGCGGATGAATATCTCTCCAAACCTTTTAATTTCGACATCCTGCTGCTCCGGATTCAGAAACTGATCGAACAGCAGGAAATCCGAAAAGAACGGTTCCGACAAACCATTGAAGTCACTCCAAGTTCCATTACATTCTCTTCGCTGGACGAACAGTTGATACAAAAAATACTCTATTGTATCGAACAGAAAATGAATGATTCGGAATACTCCATCGACAATTTAAGTGTGGACGTCGGACTTAGTCGCGCCAACATGTACCGTAAAATACAATCCATTACGGGAGAAACGCCTACCGATTTCATTCGCTCTATCCGTATAAAAAGAGCGGTGCAACTGCTTCGGGACACTAAACTGAATGTCTGCGAAATTGCCAACATGGTTGGTTTTAATAACATCAAATACTTCAACAAACATTTTAAAAACATCATCGGAATTACTCCTACGCAATACCGGATAGATAATACTTGAATTTGTCTTGAAAATCGCGTTGTGAAAACGGAACAACTACGATTCAATCGCGTAATGGTAATAAATCAAAAAAAAACTAATCATTTGTAAATTCATATGGTTAATCTCTTCAAAATTTGCTTTATTGTTATTTACCTCATAAATTTGTAAATCTTTTTTGCAATTAGCAATAATAACCGAATATTCCATATCCAATGAAAATCTATTTAACAGTTCTATTGACACTTGTTTTCTCACATGCGGTTCACTCCCAAACAAGTTTTATCGACGGTTGCGTTCGTGATTCCGCAGGGAATGTCATGAAAGATGCAACGGTACTGGTTTTTAAATCCGATTCGTTAGAAGCAGGAACAGTAACCGATAAAAAAGGTTGCTTCACCTTGCGCTTAGATACAGGAAGCTACATCCTTCGTATCACTCGTCTGGGTTTCCTGGAACACGTAGAAAATGTTTCCCTCGCATCCCCGGCGGGTAAATCGTTGTCGGCAATCGTCTTAAAGAAAGCGCCCTACGAACTGAGCGAAGTAACGGTAACGGATAAAAATTTTGAAGCGGAACTGAACAAAAGCGTTTTTAAAATTTCTTCGCGCGTCAAGAAATCGGCGATAGACGCTTTACAGGTTTTGTCGTCTGTACCGGCATTGCGCGTCAATCCGTACGAAAAGAGCGTAACGCTTGTCGATACAGGCAGCAGCATCGTGATGGTCAATAATATCCGAAGAAACAGCAATTACCTGTTGGCGATACAACCCGAAAATATTGAACGGGTCGAAATCATCCGATCGCCGGGCGCCCGTTATGGTGATCTGGACGGAATCATCAACGTAGTGACAAAGCGCCTGTCAACGGTCAAAGCGGTTATGTGAAAGCAGAAGGCGACCCGTTGTTACAATTCGGAATATTCAATGGAAACTATACATACGTTGCCGATAAGCTGAGTGTTTCCGTAAGCAATCAGGATTTTTCTTTTAATGAAAAAAACAACAAATATTCCTTAGTCAGAGATGTTTATAACGAGGGAAAAACTACCCATACGGAAAGAGATAGCAAGGAGTCGCAATTCACGATGAACGACGCTTATGTTTCTGCCGATGTTGACTACGCCGTTTCGCCACAAACTTATATTTCTCTGCGTCCTTATTATAGCGCTTCTTCACAGAAACACAATCGTGTTTATGAAGGTATTGTATCTTCCGATAATGGTAGCGGATACACATTGGAAACCTCCGAAAAGCAACACGACGACTATGAACGTTACGGTGCGGAAGCTTATTATCAAACCCGGCTGAACAGCATCTGGTCTGGAAACATAGACTTCAATTATAGCTCAACTACCACGAATGGAGACGATTTCTACAGGGAGTTGAACGATGGAAATTTCGCCTACGAAAACATACAGGAATCCCATAATCGAAATCAATCCATGAATGTACAGGTAAATTTGCAACAAAAACTGAAAAACGTGCAGTTGGAAGATGGTTACCGCCTGTATTGGCAAAATTATGATTTCGAAAACACAACAAACAGCATACTCAATAGAACGGAACACGACGAATGGCGGAATTACTTGTATGCCAATGTGCTGGGAAAGATCAACAAGCAGTTCTCGTATCAGTTAGGCATTGGGTTCGACTGGGTAAAAACAACCCTCAGCAACGGTTTGGGCGGCACACACAGTAGCCTGATGCCGAATGCCATGCTTCGTTACTTGGTCAACAATGCGCAAAACATAACACTGGATTACCGGATGACGCGACAAAGTCCTTCTTCTACGATGTTGAATCCGATACCTGTCTATCTGGACTCGGTGCGCATTGTTACGGGAAATCCGAACCTGTTGCCGTTTTACTCGAACCGGATGCGTCTCGCTTACGAACGGTCGAAAGGGAAACTGTATGTGAACGCCTCCCTGCAATACTATCTGGCCAGTAGTTCTATCACGTCCAGAGAATATTTGGAAGGAGAGAAATATCATATCACTTACGCAAATGCCGATCGCTATTCAAAAACGTCTTTCAACCTGAATCTCTCCCTGAATGTTCTCAAATGGTGGAAAGTTATGGCGGATGCTTCCTTGAATCATCATATTTACAGCGATGCACATCAGGAGCAATTCAACAAAAAATTCTGGTCGCCTTCGCTGGGACTGCAAAGTATGCTGAATTACAATCGCCTGTTCGCTTATCTGTACTTTCCCATTAACTTCCGGACGCAGACATTGACGGGATACAGTTTTGTGACCTACGAATCGTGGGTTAATGCGAGCTATCGTTTGAATAAGGGATGGTCGGTTACTGCAGGCATTCGCTATCTATCGCCGGTAATTTATAAAACCGAAACTTATCGGGAACATTTTTCGGAGATACATACCGACCACAAGACCACACGTTATTTCCGCTTCCTTGTCGGTATCCAATACAATTTCCAGAGAGGGAAACAGAAAGACTACAAGCAGAAAAATATTCAGGAATATGATGATGAGGTGAATATTGGGACAAAGGTTTATTAGGTTGTATTTTGAATTTTTATTTAGCCCCTTCAGCGTAATTGCGCCCATTTGCCTTGCCCCCTATTTCCTCTTCGATAAACTGCTTCGGCGTTTTTCCGTAAATCTTTTTAAAACAGGTTGTGAAATAGCTCGGCTCTCCGAAACCGGTCATATAGGCCACTTCGTTGATGGAATATTTTTTCTCTCTGAAAAGCAGAATGGCTTTTTTCATCCGGACAATTTTAATAAAATCGTTCGGGGAATATCCGGTTACGGCATTAAATTTCGTGTAAAGCAACGAACGGCTCATCCCCATCTTTTTGGAAAGGTCGGAAACGGAGAAATCAGTGTCGGTTAAATAATTATGGATAATTTGTGTGGCTTTGTCGACAAAGGCCTCATTCAGAGAATCGCCGGTCTCCCCGGAAGAAGGCTGTTTATCCATGCTCAGGAATTTAGCACGCAGAATCTTCCGGTTGTTGATGATATTATCTATTTTTATTCTTAAATATTTAACATCGAAAGGTTTGAGGATGTAATCGTCCGCTCCTGTTTTTAGACCTGCTTCAACGTTTTGTTTTTCTATCATGACCGTCAAAAGGATAACCGGTATATGGGAGGTATCATACGTTGTTTTCACTTTCCGGCACAATTCAAGTCCATCCATCAACGGCATATTCAAATCGGAAACGATGATGTCCGGATTGATGGTATGCATGTTATCCCAGGCTTCTTTTCCATTGACGGCGGAATAGGTGTTATAATAATAACCCAGCGACATTTTCAGATATTCCCGTAAATCTTTATTGTCTTCCACAATCAGCAATTTGATTTTCATTTTATCCTGATCATCATTTTCCGGCTGATCTTTGTCTGAGATCATTGGCAAACCGGCATTATCCAGCATGACGGCATTGGTAAAGTGCGATACGCCGCGTTTCAAACGGATGAAAAAATCGGAACCGGTTCCTTCTACACTGCTTACGCCCACTTGTCCGCCGTGTAAAGTAACATAGTTTTTGACCAGCAATAATCCCAGACCGGAGCCGGATTCCTGGAAATTTACGGCATTTTCCGCCCGGTAAAAGCGCCGAAACATTTTTGCAATATCCGATTTGGGGATGCCGATGCCATCATCCGAAACGGTAATCTGCCAATGTTGGGAGGTGCAGGTCAGCTTTACCGTTATATGTCCATGCGAAGCAGTGTATTTGATGGCGTTAAAAATCAGATTGTCCAATACTTTATCCATTTTCTCCACGTCAAACCATTCCGACAACGAATCTTGCGGACATTCCATGTTCAGTGCTATTTCCTTCTTCAGGGCGACCGGTTTCCAGTACATTATTTTTTCCATCAGGTACGGCTCCAATTCCTGCTGACTCAATACCAGGCGTTCTTCCTGTTCGTATGTTTTCTGGAAATCAAGTAATTGAGAAATTATCTTGTTCAGTTTATCCAGATTTCCGGTAATCAGTTCAAATAAATAACTGTTCCATTTATCCAGGCATAAACGTTCTTTCAATTCGAATAGCGGTGCACTGATTAGGGTTAAAGGCGTTCGCAAATCATGCGTTGTATTGATAAAGAAACGAATTTTCTCGTCCGATCGTTTTTTGTCGTAGATATACCTTATATATTTATATATGCCGTACAGCAGTAACGCTATCAGCAGGATTTCCAGCAATCTCGCCCAGGGAGTATCCCATAGCGGAGGACGGATTATTATCTCCAATTGCCGCTCATCCAGGACAAGCCGGTTTTCATCCATCGCTTTCAACCGGAAAACATACCTGCGGGGCGAAAGATTGGTATAGTTTACAACATTTTCCGTTGACGGTCCTACCCAATCCTGATCTAAACCTTCCAGTTTCCACATGTATTGCCGGCTGCCCGTTTGCGTATAATCTATCGTAGTAAAATCCAGGGAAAAGGAATGTTCCTTATAGCTGAGTTCTATTTCGGAGACATTGTCCAACGGTTCTTTGAGCGGAGAATTTTTTTCTCCGGGTTTGGTTACTCGATTGAACAGGCTCAGATTGGAAAAAAACAGCTTGACCGGAGCCGGTTTGGAGACAATCCGCTCGGGATAAAAAGATACCAGTCCGTTATATGCTCCAAAGAAAAGTTCTCCGTTTGCCGTTATCATCCGTGATCTTTGCCTGTAACTCATTACTGCGGGAATATAGCGGGAGTAATTTTCTACCGAGAAAGAAGACATGCAAATCTTGCTGATACCGGCTTCCGTGCTTAGCCACAGATAATGTTGACGATCGGGAAGTATGGAATAGATAATGTCCGACGCTAAACCTGAAGCTTTCGTAATATAGCGGATGTCATTGGTGAGATAGTTGCAGCGGGCTAAACCGCCTCCATAGGAAGCAAACCAGAAAATCGAATCCGATTCCCGGTAGATGTCACAGACATATTTGCTGGTCAGCCGGCTGTTGAATGGAGATCCGACAATTTTGTCTTCCTGCACGAACAGATTGTATATGCCTGATTCGGAAGCTACCCAAATCATATCCTTATCCTTGATGGTAAAGCTATTGACCTGCTTCAAAGGAAACTGGACAAAAGTATCTGTTTTTCGGTCATATTTGGTCAGTTCTCCTTTTTTACCTCCGATCCAGATATTTTCCAGGGAATCTTCGATGATACAATACACGAAATTCGTTCCCAATGTATTCTGACTGTTGTCGTTCTGCGTGAAATGCCGTAGAAGTCGCCCGTTCCTGTCCAGCACGTATATGCCGGAACCATACGTCCCGACCCACAATTCTTTCCGGGAATCTTCAAATACATCCAGCACATAATTGGATTTCAGGAAATGCATCCATTGATTGCTTATAACGTTCTTAAACACAAGACCGTTGTCTGTTCCAAACCATAGATTGTGTCTGGAATCTTCCATCATGCAATTAATGATGTCTTTCGACAGGAGATCAGGATTGCCCGGCAAGTATCCTTCCGTAAGGAATCCCTGATAATCAAAATCAATAATATTAACGCCTCCGGAATAGGTAGACATCCAGATCCGGTTTTCCCTGTCCTTGAAAATATCGTATATGCCGTCTCCACTCAAAGCCTTTTCCGATGCATCGCCGTGCCGGTATACCTTGATTAAGTTGTGTTTATCGCGGTCTATCAACCATGCTCCCATGCCGTCTGTGCCGACAAATACGGCAGAGTCATTAACCGGTACGACAGACATGACCGGTACGTTGCTTTCTTTCAGACATTCTATCTGCTTGAATGATTTAGTCTCTGTGGTGTATAATAATACGCCTCTATTGATTGTTCCAATCCATAACTGCGCCCGTTCACGATCATAATATGCGGTTTCCACCTGCATGGAAGCAATAATATCCTGTCCGTTTTTCTCAAAAAAATGCCTTAATTTCTTCGATGGAATATCGTAGAGCAGTACCGAATGGTCGGTGATAATGAGTTTTTCCTGCGATCGGTAGTGTATAATCTTTTTTACTAATCTATCATTCAAAAGCGGATGGATGATTTCTATCACAACGTTATTTTTGATATACCCAAAGAGGTTGTTCGTTCCGAACCAAATATGATTTTCTTCATCAAAGGATAACGTTCTTAAAAACGAGTCAAGGTTTTTATATATTTCGAAAGCATCAGTGTATTCATTATAGCAGTATATCCCCCCTCTGTTGGTATATATCCAGACGACCGTATCATTGTCCGTAAGCACATCCATGCTAAGTACCGGATAATTAGTCGTCAAAATGGGGATGGTGTAATTTTTGATTTTGCGTCCGTCGTACCTGTCGACACCGAAGCGGTTGGAAATCCAAATAAAGCCTTTTTTGTCTTGCGTGACGCGAAAAGCTTGCAATCCATCCAACCCTTCGGTAACCCCCAAATGCTTTATTTGCTGGGCTTCAATAAAAACAGGATGAAATAAAAGTACAGTATAAAGTAAAAAACGATTCATTATATTTGTTCTGACGGAACAAACATAAGCAAAAAAATTAAAATAATCTAAAAATTACTGCGAATTTTTTTTGAAGGAAGTATCGAGAATTTTATTACCTTAATTTTATGGTAATATTCAAAAAAATATCAAGCCGATTCATAGCTGTTTATCATTTTATCTTGAAAAAAATGAAAATAAAAACCGAAAATATTTGGTAGATATGTTATAAAGCATTACCTTTGCACTCGCTTTTGAAAGCACAGCGGTGTTAAAGCAGTTTGAGAACGATGTTCATACAAAACTTGAAAAAAAATCGAATATTTTTTTTTGAAAATTTGTATCATAAGAAAAAATGCTTTATCTTTGCAAGGTTTTTCGCTTCTTAAAAAAGGCAACGTGAAAACGTTTTCTTTGACATAAGAACTAAAAGCAAACCATAAGATCTTTGACATAATTTCATAAACAAAAGTGTAGTACACATAGCACAAGCACACGTCAATTAAGTACATCAATTTGATAATAAAAGATGATTGATAATAATAGATAAGTGAAGGAAAACATCAGAGCAGGAAAAAAA
>JAISFI010000435.1 GCA_031263685.1 Dysgonamonadaceae bacterium
ATGGAGGACGAAACATATTCCGGCTCAAGCTCTTCAAATTCAAAACTGTTGGGAATAATGTAATCAAACGCTGTCGGCGGATTGGGCGGCAGTTCGCGCGTAGCCTCTTCCACGCCGGACGTTCCGGCAGCCTCCGCATTTTCGTCGCCGTACCAGTAAACCGTTGTCGCATAATCCGCCACGCCCGGCTCCCAACTCAACATCTCAATATCGAATTTCAAGCGGTCGGCAAAGGGAATCGCGTCTAAATTGCGCGTGCGGAAAAAAGTGTTGTAGCCGTTCGAACTCTCGGCGTCGGCTCGCGGCGCACCTCCGAAAGGCGTTTGAAAGGGCGTGACCGGCGCCCACGAACAATTGTAATAATCTTCCGTTCCGGTTCCAAAATGCGAGGGAAACGCTTCGTTATCAACGAAAATCTTTTCATCGCCTTCGCCGTACCACCGGGGCGAATGATTGAACAGGGTCAGCACATCGCCGCGATAGACGCCCTTTCCGTTTAAGGTCGCGAAATTCCAGTCGAGGTAGTCCGTGCCTTTGTCCCACTTTGTAAGCGGGATTCCGGTTTGCTGCCGCCACGATGCGTGGAAATAGAGCGAACGAGGCTGCCACGAATAATCGTCCGTATTTACCTTTAATTCAAGCTCAACTTCCTGCCCGGAATAATTGACAATGCTTATCTGTCCGTCGTTTTGGTAAGGCATCGCCCAGCGGCTGACCATATTTCCTTCACCATCGGACGAAATGTACCAGCTTTCCACCGGAGGAGCGCCCATGCCGCCGCCCGAAAAATCGCCCAAAGGCGTCCACACGGTTTGCTTCCCGTCGAAAACGGCTTTCAAGACCAGTTCGCGCATGAGTTGCGGATACGATTCCCTGTCGTAACCGCTGACGGAAATCTGCAAGGTACGAATCATTTTTGTCCCGGAAGGAAGGCTTACGCTCATCGAATCGCCGCCTGTGAGTTGCCCGGAAATGCGGGTAAGGTTTCCGCCGTCAAAAACCGGAGGTTGCAGCAGCGCCTGATTGACCGCCTGAATCTTGTCGGAAAGAGCAGCTACAACTGCCGTAGAAAACGGCTCGATGCTTGTTCCGTCCGGATATTTCCGGTAATTGAACTGATGATAGCGCGGCGTGGAAAACGTCGGGCTTGGTTCTTCCAAGGTCACTTTGCAAGCCTGCGCGTAAGTGACTGGAAAAAAGAAGGAACTTCCGCCTTTTCCCCCGGTTTCGTTGTTGATGTGCGGCTGACACAGCCCAACGCCCAGTCCAAGTCCGGCTTGCAACATATCGTAAGCGGGAATTGTCCATCCGGCGTCGGTGTTGCCGTCGAAATAGAAGCGAAGCGTGCCGCGACGGTCAACGGTAGTCATCCAGATACGGGTAATCGCGCCGGGACCGGCGTCTTCAAAGAGCACTTTTTCCGTTCTGCCGCCGTTTGTTTCCGTGCGGATGAAGCCGCCGCCGTCGTCGTTGGCAAACCAGTTTGCATTGCCGGGCGAAACGGAACGGCGGTCGTAACTGCTCTGCTGGCGGCAAATGTAGTCAGGGTACAGCGCTGCCGATTCAAATGATACCATTTCATCTAATAGAGATGAAAGGCTAAGGTCGTAAGGTTGAGCGCCCGCAAATCCGTTCGACAGCAGGAGCGCTAAAATGAAAGTAAGATGTTTTATTGTTTTCATACGTTTATATTTTTTTGCCACTAATGCACGAATTAATACTAATTTACACGAATAGAAATTAGTATTAATTCGTGCATTAGTGGCTTAAATTAATCATGAACTTGGGTGATTTTAAAAATCATGCTTCGTTTCATACAAAATCATTGTATTTAAATTTGTAAATCATTGTATCAACCGATATGGCATATACACAGTGTATTTTTCTTCCCACACTGTGTGAGAGAAAAAATACAGTGTGTATATTTCTTCCCACACTGTGTGAGAGAAAAACTACACTGTGTATATTTCTTCTCACACTGTGTGAGAGAAAAAATACAGTGTGTATATTTCTTCCCACACTGTGTGGGAGAAAAAATACACTGTGTAGTTGCTTTTTTCCACCGGGTATTTACTGTTTTACCGCTTTTTGTACAAATACATCACCTTCTTCCGTCAATAATTTGACAAAATAGATACCCGACGGTAATTCTTCTACCGGAATAAAAGCCGGTTTGCCTTTCACCTGTTTTACCGGTTTACCATAAACATCGTAAATGTTTATCTCTTTGACGTCCAGCGTCGTTTCGATATGCAATTCTTCTTTTACCGGATTGGGATAAAGGGCGATACGGTCGCTCAAAAGTATTTCCGGAACAGAAGTGACAATCTTCTCGCCTTCCCAATAGAGAACAGTATTGTTGTCTTCGGTGTAATTGTCGTCGAACAGGAAAGAATGAATAGCACTGGAAAACAGAGCGCCTGCCTGCGCTTTGTACTCGTCGAGGATAATGCTGCTGTTCAACGAGTTTCCGGTGAGGGAAATAACATCCATATTGAACATGTTCAGCAAGTCATGGAAGGCGGGCGTTTCCGAATCGAAACCGGTAGCCAGAAGCAATTTAACCGCTTCGTCGCCGCTCAGGAGGTCGTTCAGATCAACCGTGATTCCGTTCAACAGAGCCGGCAGTTCAACATTCATGACATTGCGAATAACTTTGTCGTGCATGTAGTTAAGTAAAACACCGTCGTGCTGGAGTATGTCGAGACCATCGGCAATACCGGCTACCCATTGCAGTTGCATTTCTTCGCCGGCAAGATGTCCGAGATAGGCGCGAACGACAGCCTGAAGGATGGTATGACGGTTGCAGGGCAAAGCCAGGTGTACGCGAGTTGTAAGAACATCCATCCGAATTTTAGACATAAATTCGTGCATAAACGGTTTATTCAGCAGGTATGCGGCGTCTAATTGTTCGAACGTTTTGCCGATTAAGTGCGTCCGGAGGTCTGCATCAGTCATGTATCCGTACCAATCGACACTTTCACTGTGGAAATGGATGACAACGCGGCGTTCCGTTTCATCGAAAGACACCGTAATTGCGCCTTCCTCTTCCGGCACATTAATTGTTAACGGATTGGCGGTCAACTGTTCGGCAATCCTGTTAACGGCATAATCGCCAAGGTCGTTGTTATCGCCCGGAAGCATGCTTTCAAGCAAGGCAAGACTGCCGGTATGGGTATTGCCTGCGGTGGTTGTGAACTGAGTCGCTTGCATACTGTCAATCAAACCATCGGTAAGGTCATTAAGAAGAGCGTCCCGGATAAGACCTGTAAGGATTGACGGTTCCGTCAAGCGGTCACGACCATATACCGTAAGGTCGGAAACGGTTTCACCCGTAAGCGGATTTGTGTAATCTATTTCTTTTATCATCCGGGTGATAATTGCAATTGTTTCGGTATCAAACTTGTAATTATTTTCTCTAAGCGTTTCTTTGTTGAAACTTACCAAACGAACAGGTGAAGGATAGGTAACCAGCGAACCGGTTTCAATATCATAAAGAGTATTCCCTTTATCGGTAGTGATTTGTGCAATGTCGTTCACATGACTATGACCGGTGAAAACGTAGCGAACGCCGGCGTCGGCAAGTTTTTGGGCGTCTTCTTCGTAATTGTCGGTCAGATATTCTGCAAAAGAAACGGGTTCGAGCGAGAAATGCGGCGCTAATCCATGATGTACCATCGTGAATACAAAGTCGCCGTTTGCTTTAGCAGTAGCTGCTTTTTCAAGTACCCAGTCCATCAGTTCAGGGGTGATATTACCGGCGGTTTCATGCTCGTCCAAACCCGATTGCGTAGCGTCGGCGCTGTATTTTCCGGCGTCAATAGCAATGAAGGTAAAGCCTTCTTTAGGACGGGCGACGTATGAAAGTCCTCCGGCGTACTTGCCGGCAGGCGGCGTGTAATATTCGTTGCCGGGATCGCTGTAACCGAATCCGGCGTAAATGGTGCGAAATTCGTCCGGCGTAACGGTCGGAGTTAAAGTGGCGGGAGTTGTCGAATAATCTTTGGAACCGGTGTGATTGTTGACGTCGTGATCGCCGTTTATTACATATATTTTGATTTCAGGCAGAGCGATTTTGACTTCTCCAAGTTTTCCGGCAAGGTATTCATGCGAAAGTTTTTCGCCGTCTTTCGTCAAATCACCCGGAATAATCAATACGTCGGGAGCGTCTGTTTTGACTTGTTCGATAGCCGCGTCCAGTATGGCTGCACTTTCGGCAAACATTTTGCGGTCGCCTGCAATGGCTTCCGCAAATTCGGAACTTTGGCTGTTTTCGCCAATCAGGGAAGCGGGCAATACGTGCAGGTCCGACCAGACGGCTATTCGCAAAGCGCCTTCCACATTGTTTTCATTGTCGTAAACTTCGGCGTAATCAACCGGGTCTTCATCGCTGCAACCATCGTCGTAAGCCAGCGCCGTCCAATTGTCTTCCGGATGATTGTCGTCGAACATTAAGGATTCCAATACTTCCGAAACCTGATCGGAAAGCTGGTTTTTGCTTTCTTCGGGAACAATGCTGCTGTTAAACAAACCGCCTGCCATCTCATCAATATTGATACCCATCGTACTGAAAAGGCTGCCCATGTCGCCCATCATAGCGGCAATACCTATTTTTAATAAGGTTGTATATCCGGATGAACCTGATTCATGTGTTATCATGTTTGTACTAACCGGAATTGCCGGAAAAATTTTATTGTTCAGTTCATCCAGCAAGATCTGAAATACTCTGTCGATTAATACATCGGTTACATAGCCGTATTTCACGCCATCCAGTATCTCTATTGCCCATTCCGCCGGATTTTCTTCCCCGGCAAGATGTCCGAGAAAGGCGAGAAATGCCGTTTCGAGCAGATAATGGTTTCCATCGCTCGTTGGCAAGGGATAGTTGGCAATATCATTGATGATTTTGACGCCCATACTGTGCATATAAGCGCTGTTTTGCAGAAAATCAGCGTCAATTTGCCGGAAAGCCGGTGTAATCAGATAGGTTGCCAGGTTTTCATCGGTGATTGCGGCAACTCCCGTAACTAATATTCTTCCGCTGATTTTGATGCGTCGGGCGTCATTGTCGCGCCAGATTTTCAGCGTACTTCCCGATACATCTACTTCCACTCCTTCGCTTTCGCTTGTGGGTAATGCACCGCCAAACAGCAGGGGAGCGACCTCGGCAATGTCCTGTCCAAGCAGGCTTTCGATGAGGGCGCGGCTTCCGGTATGCGTCACGCCTTCGGCGGGCGAATATTCGGTAGCGGCTATTGCAGTCATCAGGCTATCGACCAGGTCATTGACGGTATGTTCCATAAGCATGTCCACCAACTGATTTTCATCTATATAATTCGAAAGATAATAAGCTTCGAGATCGGTGACCGGTTCTTCGGTATGCGGGTCGGTATAGTCAATGGAACGGATATGTTCGATTTCGGAATGGATCGTTTCTTTGCCTCCGTTTTTCGTAAGGGCTACGTAACGGACGGGCGAAGGGTACGTAACCAGCGATCCGGTTTCAATATCATAAATGGTATTGCCGGCTTCGGTGGTAAGCAGGGCAATATCGTTCGCGTGCATGTCGCCGGTGAATATCCAGTGTATGCCGGCGTCGGCAAGCGCTTGGGAGATGGCTTCATAGTCCTGTACCAGGTGATCGCCCCAGTATTTGGGTTCTACGGTCAGATGGGGAACAAGTCCATGGTGCATTACAGCGATGATGGCGTCATCTCTTTCCTGCGCTTCGCGGGCTTTTTTGATCACCCAGTCGAGCAGTTCACCGGAAAATATGCCGTCGCTGTGATTGTCCACGTCAATGGCAATCAGCGTAAATCCGTCGGCGGGACGGGCGACATAGGAGTTAGCGCCGTAATCGCTCAACTTCGGGGAGTAGTATTCATTATTGGAATCCCCATAACCGAAACCGGCGTAAATTTCCTGGAATTGGGCGTCTGTTACCCACTCGGTATCTTCGGCATAACCGTTTGCATAGGTTTTTGCATAACCGTTCCGGTTAACATCGTGGTTGCCGTCGATAACATAGATTTTAATTCCCGGAAAATAAGCGTTGATTTCTCCAAGTTTCTGCGCCAGCAATTCATGGGAAGCTTTTTCTCCATTGCTTGTCAAGTCGCCCGGAATAATCAGCATGTCGGGTTGTGTTTCCCGCAGTTTGAGCAATTCAAAAGCGGCGTCAAGCAGCGCTTCCGATTCGTAAAGCATTTTATCGGACCGACCGGCGGCAGTACCGGACAAGCCGTCCAACAAAGAAGGCGCCATCAGGTGTACGTCCGACCAAACAGCGATGTTCAACGTTTTTGCTTTTTCCGTTGCCGGAGAAGCAGAAACGAAAAAATACGTTACCAGCATTAATAAGCCGATAATCTTCATTCTTAATTTGTCATTTGTTTTCATAGGTGAAAAATTAAAAGTTTAAAAAATATAAAAGTATAAAATCATAAAATTTAAAATCGGAAAGAAACAGAAATAATCAATTGCTTTCATTTTACAAATTTACGTGTAATGCAATTTCCCGATTGACTCGTCAATTTAAGCAGATACAATCCCTTACCAAAAGCGGAGGTATCAATCCGGCTGACTGCGCCGGAAATGCTTTTTCGATATACTTCCTGTCCGTTGGCATTATATATGCATAAATCGGAAAAGGCGGCAATGCTCTGCACCGTCAATTCGTCCGAAACGGGATTCGGAAATAACCTTACGACGTCCGGGTCTTCCGGCAATTCTATTTTCGACGGATTTCCGTCGTTTCTCGTTGTTACGCTGAAGTTATCGAAACGGACATGCGCATTGCAGACCCGGTAGCCCACTTTTCCGCAGATAAAGGGATGGGTATCGGTGTAATCTATTTCGGGCGTTTCCTGGTCGTCCACAAAGATTTTTATGTTGGAACCGCTTACTTCCACCCGCAGG
>JAISFI010000440.1 GCA_031263685.1 Dysgonamonadaceae bacterium
AAAGGTAGGGAAAAAAAGTGGAAAGTGAAAAGTGAAAAGTGAAAAGGATTCTGTTGCAACAAAGTCATTAGAAATTGAGGCTGTTTCAAAAGTTCCACTTCGTCATTGCGAGCGAAGCGAAGCAATCCAGTTTATTAACAATGATTTATGGATTGCTTCGCTCGCAATGACGAAGTGGAACTTTTGAGGCAGCCTCAATTCGTAATTTCTAATTCGTAATTCATTTAAGTCCTGCGGCGGCGCAATGCAACTGCGCCTCCATACATTCCTGCAATGCAAAGCAGCCAGACAAGGCTGTCGCCGACGGGGACTAATGAAGTGTCCGGATCATCCTTCGGATCCGGTTGCTCGTCGCCACCAATACCGGGACGATCGGCAGACGAACTTCTCAACCATCCTTCTGTCGCTTCCTTCATACTATCGGAAAAAGCATAAGTTTGAACAAACAACAGCATACAGGCTATTGCCAATATTGTCTTCATCTTTTTTTTCATACGTTTCATACGTTTTATATTTAATTTATTTTTATATCATCTTCGGCCGGGGCCATAATTATTTAATTAAAATCTTTGTCACACTTACTTTTCCCGACTGGTGCTGTTGATGCTTCAGATACAAACCTGCTTCCAAAGGTTGGACAATGGCATGACCCACAGAGGTATAGTAGCTTGTAGCTACTATCGGGTCGTCGTTGCTTTCCGCGTCGAGCGATTGGATACCGGTAGTGCCTTCTTCTCCTCCGGCAATGGCGCTTTTCAGATTATCGGAAGTTGGGGTATTAATGGCAATCAGTGATTCAAAAGGCGCGATGGTGATGGTTGTACCGTTGTCCGGTCTATTAAATTTATTGGTACCCTGATCGTATTGGAAATAGTAGTTGTTACCCGCGCCTTGCGTCAATTCCAGATTAGCTAAGGTTGGATTAGACAGTAATTGATAGTCTTTCTTCACATCCAGCGTGTCTGTGCTAAAGACCGGATTGACGACGGAAACAAAACTGATATCGGTACTGTTCAAATAGCCGGGATACTGGATGATATAGCCTTGCCCTGCGGCTAATGATTCGCTGGTATATTCGAACAAATACTCATCATTATTATTGTCATGCGTATAACTTTTCAACCAGAAATCACCACCTTTTCCCGATTCCCATGGCTTCAGAGGATTCCAGTTGTTTTCCAAAAATTCTTCCTTATTAGTGTTGACCGAATCAACTGCAAACGGGAAACCGACGGCATACCATTTTCCCGTAATTACCGTCTTTTGCAGTTTAATTACGCCATTTATCGTCAGTTTGTTATCTTCATCGGTAAATTTCAGTTTGTCACCCTTTTCATCGGTAAACGTCAGTTGTCCGGTAGATGTGGCATCGGATTTAATGATAATGTCGGCGTACGTGCTGTTTGCATATTCCGACCAGCTTCTTGATTCACCGGCTTTAATAACAAAATCCTCACCTTTGTTCCATTTGGCATATAAAGTTATATTTTCCGTTATCTCGGATTCGAAATCCCATGCTGTCTCCAATTCTTCGTCGGAATACCAGTCTGCGAAGGTGAATCCCGGTTTTTTCGGCTCTTCCGGCGTTATCACCTTGTCGCCATTTACTGCGTATTGCTTCGTTACACAGCTTCCGCCGTTTGAATTAAAAGTTACAGTCAAGGCATCGCCCGTTTCAAAAAGAACCAATTTCGAAAGAAGACCTACTGTTTCAGTTGTTGTGCCGAAAGTAAAATAATATGTTCCTGTGGTTGGCGCGGCAAACTCTACATTCGCATGGGTATCAATCGAGTATTGCGGAATCTGATAGGTTTCATTTGCCAGGGAGGTACCCGTTCTGTTTGCTTCCGTGTTAAAATCGATATTAAACGTACCGGGATCTTCGTTTTCGTTTTCGTTTTCTGTTCCACTGCCATAAGTATCTACAGCGCCCAAGAGACCGGTAAACCGGTATGCTTTTCCTTCTTCCAGATTTACTGGAAATGCATATACAGTTGTGCCGTAATCGGTTACCAACATTCTGCCGACCGATGCTTTGAAAGGATCTTTGTCGTTGTAGCAATGTTCGAACGCTTTTGCATTTAAATTATTCCAGTTCTTCAATTCACTACCTGTAACTGGTGTGGCAATCCAGCCTACACTTCCCGGATTATCTTCCGTACCGCTGTCCGAATTATCCGAATTATCCCAATTTGCCATGATGTTAGTGACAAACTTTATCGTGTATGTCTTTGTGGAACCGTCACCAGCTGTTACGGAGATAGTTATAGCTTCCGAATCTTTGCCTTCCACAATGGTGGCGTACTCGCTACCTTGGGTAGTTACGGTTAGCTCCGCTTCCGAACTGGAAAGCAGATAGTAATATGTCTCAACTGCTTCAGAAAGATTGGGAATATCAGTGCCATTTACGGTTATCTTCGTCAGCTCTTTATCATGAAAATCCGAAACAGCTTTTGTCAATTCATCAATAGCAGTCATTACAGCTTCATCTGTTGCACCAGTGTTATTTACTACGGCTTGCGCAGTGCTGATAGCGGAGGATAACTTAGTTTTGCCATTAGCCGTAGCGTTGTTTTCGTTTGTAAGTTCGGTAGCGGAAGTTATCAGGGCTGTCAGTCCATCCTTTAAATTTATCCATTGGGCATAAATGTTCGTATTGGCTGTAACCTCTTTTGGAAATTCATATTTGGTGCCTGAATTTTCTTCTGTATACCAGCCATTGAAAATAGAACCGCTTTTGGTCGGAGCTTCAGGCTCTGTAATCAGATAGGTTTTATTCTCCTTATTAAAATACTGTACGGCTACCTCGCTACCGCCGTTGGTATGGAAAGTAACGGAAAGAGCCTCGCCAGCGTCGACAATTGAGAAATCCCATGCAAAATTTTCACCCATCTTACTTGTTGTTTGCCATACCACATAATACGTAATGGACGACTCAGTTGTTGGTACTATTAAAAACTCGAACTCAAATGTGGTAAATGTGGTACTAGTAGTCCATTTTCCTATACCTTTTTTAGATTCGAACATGTTACCTGTTAGAGCTGTTGTGGTACTAATACCAAATAGTGTAGTGGCAACAGCATCTGCATTTGCATTCTTGCAACTGAACGTGTAATATTTCCCGCCCTCTAAAGTCAGAGGGAAAGAAAATACATCGCTATTCTGCGGATGGCTTATCACGCAACCGTACTCAGGATAACTCTCATTATCGTACGATAGTGTTACATTTTCACTGCTATATGCCCAGCCAGCTTGGCTCGGTGTTTGATTACCATTACCCATCCAATTTTCCAGATAATTTTTTGTTGGGTTCTCGCTCTCTGCCTTCAAGCTCGAGAAACACGTTCCGGCGATCAATATCGCCCCAATAAGAACCGTTTGAAAGAAAGTTTGTTTGCTTT
>JAISFI010000446.1 GCA_031263685.1 Dysgonamonadaceae bacterium
TTTTTTAAGGAACATGTTAATTATCAATTATTAATTAAAGATTATAGTTATGAATAGATTTACGTTTTTAACAGCGATTGCGTCTTTGTTATGCTTCACTAATAGAGTGGAAGCACAGAAAGTTGAAAAATTATTCAACGGAAAAGATTTGTCCGAATGGAATTTCATAGTTGAGAAAAATTCCGAGCCTGCCAATCAGGTATATTCTGTACGTGACAGCGTCATCCATATCAAGGGTACGCTCGGATATATGTACACCAAAAAAAAATACAATAACTATGTTTTACATGTAGAATGGCGCTGGCCTGTTGAAGCGACTAACAGCGGTATATTTATACTGATTGAAGATCCGAAAAATCCGTTTCCGAATGGTGTCGAATGTCAATTGGGCGCCGGTAATGCAGGAGATTTGGTACTCTTAGGCGGTTCGAACCTCAACGAATACAAAACTCCTCCGGAAGGACGCCCGGACTTTCCTATGTTGAAAAAGACTAACCCGTCAAGCGAAAAACCTGTAGGAGAATGGAATCATGCAAACATATTTGTTCAGGATGGAGTAATAAATGTGTTTATCAACGGAATACATCAGAATACTGCAAGCAGCAAAGTAAAATCCGGATATATAGGACTGCAAAGCGAAGGCAAAGATATTCAATTCAAAAATATAACAGTAACTGATTTATAATATTAGTCAACAAGATGAAGAAAATTTCATTTATACTTTTTTTCTTATTAATAAGTTTTGGCTTGTACTGTCAGAATATCGGATTTCAGGAAATTAAATCTCTAAAAGTAGATAATCTGTCCGATAAACAGATTAAAGATTTCGTAAACAAAGCAACAAAAGACGGTTATACTATAGAGCAGCTGGAAGAACAGGCGCTGCAAAGCGACGTGTCTCCCGAAGAATGGAAGAAATTGAAAGGACGAATCGAAAACCTGACCGTTTCAGAAAAACGCGATGATTATACATCTTCGGCGTCCCTTACGCGAAGCGCCCAGCAGCAGGCAGATTATTATAGCGTTGAAACAAATGACGAAACAAGAATATACGGTTCTTCGCTGTTCAACACTTCAAACCTGACATTTGAACCGAATCTCAGGCTTCCGACTCCTGAGAATTATGTGCTTGGTCCCGACGATGAATTGATAGTAAACGTATTTGGGCTTTCTGAAGACAATTATCGTTTGGTTATTTCTCCCGAAGGAGCGATACATATACACCAAATCGGACTGATTCATATTAGCGGATTGACAATTGCGCAGGCAAAAAAATTGATTACAAGTAAACTGGCTTTGATTTATAACGCTATTAATTATGATAAGACCTTTGTGAGCGTTACTTTGGGAAATATTCGCAGTATCAAAGTTATTGTTGTCGGCGAAGCTTTTAGACCGGGTACATACACCTTGCCGTCCGTGTCTTCTGTTTTCAATACTTTGAACGCTTGCGGAGGGCCAAACAGGAACGGCTCTTTCCGTAATGTTAAAGTAATACGGAACAATACGACTATAGCCGTTGTCGATATTTATGATTTTCTCCTGACCGGAGAAATGAAGAACAATATACAGCTTCAAGATCAAGACGTCATTAAAATTGAGCCGTATAAAAAGAGAATTGAATTGAAGGGAGAAATCAAGAATACCGGATATTTTGAAGCAAAAGATGGAGAATCTTTTCAGGATATGATGAATTATGCCGGAGGATTTACCACTAATGCATACAAGGATAAAATTGCTGTTTTCCGGAATACGGAAAAGGAAAAGAAAGTGGACAACGTCGCTTTCGATAACTTCAGTTCTTTTACGGTAGAAGACGGAGACGTGTTTGAAGTAAACCCTTTACTCGACCGTTTCGAAAACAGGGTACGTATTCAGGGAGCGGTTTTCCGTCCCGGAACATACGCTTTGATTAAAGATATGAGCTTGAGACAGCTTATAGAAAAAGCTGACGGCCTAAGGGAAGATGCATTCCTTCACAGAGGTACGATTACCCGCGAAAAGGAAAACAAAGAAATGGAAATGCTGTCTTTCAACGTAAACACCGTGATTTCGGGAGAATCGGATCTTCTCCTGAAAAAGGAAGATATAGTAACAATTGCGTCTGCCATAGAAATGCAGGAAGTGAAAAAAGTTTTCATTTTCGGAGAGGTGAAAAACAAAGGAGAATATGATTATCATGAAAATATGACTTTACAGGATCTGATTTTCGCTGCCGGAGGAACCAAAGACGACGCCGAACTGAGAAATATCGAAATATACAGGCTGGAGACAGACCCGGAAATATTGAAATCAGGCAAGCAGATAGCAAAACAGCATACATTCACTGTTGACAAGAATCTTGACGGGCTGGATTTCGCTTTAGCTCCTCATGACCATGTCATTATCAGACCTGTTGCAGGATATACCGATATTAAAAAAATCTTAATCGAAGGTGAAGTATTGTTTCCCGGGAACTATATACTTACTTCGAATCAGGAAAGAATATCGGATGTGATAAAAAAAGCCGGAGGATTGAATGTATACGCCTATCCCGAAGGAGCGTTTATGATCCGCAAGATATCAACCACCATTGCCGAAGAAAAGGTAGAACAGAATGTGGTTGAAAATATTCCGGATCAATATATAGATGCAGAGAATTATATTAAAAGTGACGCTATTGTAGGCATAAGGCTTGAAGAGATTCTGAAAAATCCGGGTTCCAAATGGGATTTATATCTGAACGACGGAGATATTATCAGTATCCCCAAAGAGCTTCAGACAGTGCAGGTAATGGGAAAGGTGCTGTTACCCTCCCTTGTAAGATTTGACCCGTATCGCTCCTTTAAATATTACATCAATCATTCGGGAGGGTTCTCTTCCGACGCTCTAAGACGAAAATCGTATATCGTTTACGCCAACGGAGAGACACAAGCTACAAAGCAAATACTGTTTTTCCGCAACTATCCGGACGTCAAACCGGGAGCGAAGATTTATGTTCCCGAAAAACCGCAAAGAGAAAGAACCCGTATGTCAGTGGGCGAAACAATTGCGCTTACATCTTCGCTTGTTACTGTAACAGCATTGATAATCAGTTTATTTAAATAGGAAATATTTATGGCAGTTAATGAAAACGAGATTCATCAGATACAAAACAATGATGAAATATCTTTGAAAGATTTGATCCTTAAAATAAAAGAGATATGGAAGTATCTCCTTTCAAAATGGAAAATTATTGTAATAGTTGGAGTGCTAAGCGCCTCATTGGGACTTGTATATTCTCTGGTAAAAACCCCCGAATATATAGCGGAACTTTCGTTTTCGGTTATTGAAAAGGGTTCGCCCGGAGGAGGTTTGTCCGCTTTGGCAGGACAGTTCGGATTCAATGTCGGTTCGTCGGGAGCGGGAGTTTTTTCCGGAAACAATATGATTGAATTGCTGCAATCCCGTAATCTAATTGAACGAACATTGTTGAACGAACTTAATATCAACGGTAAACGATGCCGTTTAATAGACTATTACAGAGAATTGAACCCTCCGGAAGACGAGGAAGAACAGAAAGAAGATATATCCTTCCCATTGGGCTTGGACCGGGCAAATTTCAGCCGTCAGCAGGACAGTTTGCTCTATGTTTTAGGAAATACAATTACAAACAAAAAATTATCTATCAACAAGCAAAAGAAAGATATAGATATCATACAAATTGCTTTTAGCAATTCGGATGAATTGTTTGCCAAACTTTTCACGGAAACATTAATCGACATCGTGAGCGAGTTTTATATCCAGACTAAAATTAAAAATACCAAAATTAATCTGGAAATGATGGAAATACGGGCGGATTCCATGAGACGGGAATATGAAAAAGCCCTGGAAGATCAGGCAAAATACTCCGATCAAAATATGAATCCATCTAAACAGATTGTCAGGGTTGAACAGCAAAAAATCCAGACAACGATACAACTTACAGGAACGACTTATGCCGAACTTACAAAAAATGTTGAAATACTGAAACTGGATTTGGCGCAGCAAACGCCTTTGATACAGGTTATAGATACTCCCATAATGCCGTTGGAAATAGATCGTTTAGGAAAAATCAAGGGAATAATACTTGGCGGTTTCCTCGGAGGATTTTTAATTGTGGCATGGTTGCTCGCTGTATATTTTTATAAACGGATTATGCAGTGATAAATGATATTTCTCTTTTGTTATTATCTAAAACTTTAATAAATATTCGCAGAGTATTTTCGGGCAGGAGTTCCTCTATCATTTCGGGCCACTCGATGAGGCAGAGTTCTCCGCTGTAGAAATA
>JAISFI010000083.1 GCA_031263685.1 Dysgonamonadaceae bacterium
GAAGAACCCCACAAGGGAACTGTGCTGGATTTGAACAGTACCATGAAAGGCGGCTTGATCCTGTCGAATGTAACGCTTCTTGATCTGTACACGATTCCGGCTGATTTTCCCGGCATGACGCCTCCTCCTGCCAATCTTGCCGATGTGAAAGAAAAATTTATCGGCGCACTGGTTTACCACGAAGGCGGGAACGGTATTCCTGCCGGTATCTATGTCTGGAATCGTACCAACTGGACGTCAATCGAAGAAAACTGTACGCCGCTTGATCCAAACAGCCTGAGACTTACGCCGGAAATAGCTTTTGCCAAAGTTAACACGAATGTAACATTTTCCGTTTCGAGCGGCTCCAGTTCTCTCTGCGCTGCGGGTGAGGAATATGAATGGTATGCTGCCGCCGGGAGCGGCTCTTATTCTCCTTCTGCTACTGCTACTTCTGTTTATCCGGTATCGACATGGACAACTTCCTTTGCTGCCACGGATACCTATAAGGTAAAAGTCAAGGCGTCCAACCGGTATAACGATCCTTTGTCCAAAGTATCCGGTAATGAGGCGACTGTTTATGTGACCGCTGACGGCAGTGTTCCTTTGGAGTTGGTTAACGGGAATTACGGGATTAGCGGTGCTATCTGTTACGATGTGAAGGGTCCTAAAAAAAATGGCGAGTCTGACAATATATACAACGACCGTGTGGATGCGTTTGAGAATAACAGTTTTACGAAGACATTCCTGTTTTATCATACCCTGGATTTTACAAATTTGTCGGTTTTGATGCCTGACGATCCTGCCGGCATTGTTGCTTCTGTTTCCCCTCCAACGGGTACTTTCGGAAACGGTAGCGGTTCAATTTCATTTACGGTTACTTTTAAAAATAATGTACAGCATTTGGGTGTGAATAACAGCGCTCCTGCTACCGTGAAACTTTTGGTTACCTATACGGATAATACTTCTGCCTCTAAGTTAGCTTACCTGGATATACGGGTTCAGGACGCCGGATGTTACTGTCCCGCTCAGGTGCCGACCTCTATTCATTCTTCCGGATGGTTGACGTTCATGTGTAAGAATTTGGGCGCTACCAAAGAGATCCAGTCTGTCGCCGACCTTTGGGCTATTGACGCCTCTAATTTCTATGAATATCATGGCGACTGGTACAAGTTTGGAGCTAAAACTTTGTCTCTGGCGAATATTGCGGGTAGTGAAGCATACAGTTCGAGTGATTGGGCTACTGTTCCTTATAATTCGACGGATGCTAACTGGCCTCAAACTGATGATCCCTGTCCATCCGGCTGGCGTCTTCCTGAAGAGTCTGAATGGGAAGCTGTGATAAATAATAATACGCCAACCTGGTATCAGGGAACTAAGGTCAATGCCAATTGGGGCACGGATAATAACTATCCGCCAACGACTGATAATTATAAAAATGTATTGCAGATTGGCGATTACCTGTTCCTTCCCGCCGCCGGTTACCGGAACTCCAATGGTGGCGCGTTGGGTGATCGTTGCAGCGACGGCTACTATTGGAGCAGTACCGGGTATGATGGTACGAATAGCGGTTGGTACATGAATTTTTACCCTGAATATCAGTTCTTGAGAAACACGCCACGGCAACCTCACGGCATGTCCGCCCGGTGTGTGCAGGCAGAATAATAATATGAACTAAGAACTAAGAGTTAAGAACTAAGAGTGCGTGACAGCGCGGCAAACAGGCGTCAGCCAACTCTTAGTTCATAACTCATGAATTAGCGGATGAAAAGCAACTCGCGATACTTCGGCAAAGTCCACAGTTCATCATCCACGATCAGTTCCAGTTTATCTACATTGTAGCGGATGTCGTCGAAAAAGGGCAAAACCCGGTCATGATATTCAATGGCTTTTTCCCGTTCATCTTCTATTTTGTTGGCAACTTTGCGGGCATTCACCATCGCTTCCGTATTCGACTTGATAATTGCAATCCTTTCGGAGATTTCTTCGATGATACCGGTATCGTGAGCCGACAGTTTAGCAGCCTTTTCCTTATCATATACCTGATAGATCTTGTAAACATTATCCAGCAAAGCAGATTGATATTTTGTGGCAACGGGAATAATGTGATTCAACACCAGATCGCCTAATACACGAGCTTCAATTTGAATTTTTTTGGTATAAGTTTCCCACTTCACTTCGTTTCGGGCGTGCAGTTCTCTCTCGGAGAAAACATGGATGCTTTCGAACAGTTTGATTGATTCGGGCTTTGTATAGGCGTCAATGATCAGGGGAACACTTGTTTCGCTGTCTAATCCCCGGTTGACGGCTTCGGCTTTCCATTCATCACTGTAACCGTTCCCGTCAAAACGGATGGGTTTTGATTCTTTGATGTATTCTTTCAATACGTCGAAGATCGCTTTATCTTTCGATGAACCGGCAGCAATTTTGGCATCTACTGTTTGCTTAAATTCCACTAACTGGGCGGAGACAATCGAATTTAGGGCGATCATGGCGGAAGCGCAGTTTGCAGAAGAACCTACGGCGCGAAATTCAAAGCGGTTGCCGGTAAAAGCGAAAGGAGAAGTCCTGTTGCGGTCGGTATTATCCAGAAGCACTTCGGGAATTTTGGCAACGCCCAGTTTCATTTTTTGCTTTGGGTCCATAACAATCGCTTCTTCACTGGTAGTATTTTCCAGTTTATCCAGCACCGCGGAAATCTGGCTTCCGAGGAATACGGAGATAATGGCGGGAGGCGCTTCATTGGCGCCCAAACGGTGCGCGTTCTGGGCAGTCATGATGGAAGCTTTCAATAAGGCATTGTTTTTGTAAACTGCCAGTAATATATTGACGATAAAGGTGATAAACTGCAAATTTTCTTCCGGGTTTTTCCCCGGAGTCAGCAGTCCCACACCAGTATCAGTTCCTAACGACCAGTTATTGTGTTTTCCCGATCCGTTGATGCCGGCAAACGGTTTTTCGTGCAACAAGAGACGGAAACCGTGACGGCGGGCGATTTTTTTCATCAGGGACATGATCAGCAAATTCTGGTCGATCGACAAATTGGTTTCCCCGAAGATGGGCGCCAGTTCAAACTGGTTGGGCGCAACTTCATTGTGACGTGTTTTCAGGGGAATACCATATTTATAGCCTTCAAATTCGAGGTCTTTCATGTATGCCTGTACGCGCGTAGGGATAGAGCCGAAATAGTGGTCTTCCAACTGCTGGTTTTTAGCCGATTCGTGTCCCAACAAAGTACGTCCGGTCAAGACCAAATCGGGACGGGTCGCATAAAGTCCGTCGTCTACCAGAAAATATTCCTGTTCCCATCCCAGATAGGAGAAAACTTTTCTCACGGACGGGTCAAAATAGTGGCAAATTTCCGTTGCGATTTTATCCACTGCGTTCAACGATTTCAGTAGCGGTGTTTTGTAGTCCAGCGCTTCGCCGGTGTAAGAGATGAAAACGGTGGGGATACAAAGAGTATCGTCCACAATGAATGCCGGGGAAGATGGATCCCATGCGGTATAACCGCGCGCCTCGAACGTGTTGCGGATGCCTCCGCTGGGGAAAGACGAAGCATCCGGTTCCTGTTGCGCCAACAATTTACCGGAAAATTCTTCAATAACCGGACCTCCCGGAATACCGGCATACTCAATAAACGAATCGTGTTTTTCGGCGGTACCTTCCGTTAAAGGTTGAAACCAGTGCGTGTAATGTGTGGCTCCTCTTTCAATTGCCCACATTTTCATGCCGGCGGCTACATGATTGGCTAACTCGCGATCCAGTGTTTTGCCTTTTTCAATAACATCAGTTAACACCTCCAGCGTTTCCTTTGAGAGGTATTTTGCCATTTGCTCTTTGTTAAACACATATTTTCCGTAATATTCGGAAGTAATCTGTTCGGGAGCCGGTACGGCTACTGCTTTTTTCTTAAATGCTTCTTCTACTGCTTTAAATCTTAAATTTGACATGTTCTTTCTGTTTTTTTTACTGTTATTTCGATATTATATTGTCATTATTTTGTATATTTTTCCGCTATTTTGTTCCATTTGCCTTTATTAAATTTCATTTTGCAAATATACGTCTTTTTTTTTATTCTCAATCTATATTTGACCAACTATTCTGTGAAAAATTTTATTTCCGGTCATTTAAATACTTGTTAAACATGATTTTGAATAAGTCGAATAAAATCAAGTCGATCGACAATTGATTTTCTCTTTATAAACTCAGACCAAAAACAAAATAAATTCCTTCTCTGTTTGGGTTCAGGATTATTTGCCCAAAAGCGGGCAAAGAGAAACTGTCGGTAAGTTTGATCTCTTTCGATGCTTTCAAACTGATATTGACCACCTCTGTTTTAGCCGAATAGCCTCCTTCCCAGGGAGTTAAGCCGATAGCGGCATCCAAAGCGATGTTTTTAATGAAAAACGGATAAGTTGCTTCAATGTAAGTGGAATAAGCTTGAACCTTTTTGCCGGCATTGTCTAACTTTTTATCCGCTCCGGAAAAAAAAGTATTCCATGAAAGGCTTAGCGGAAAGGATTCAAGCGGCAAAGTATATCCTGCCGTCATTTCAAACAGATGATCCGTTTTGTTGCTGTCGTAGGTGAAATATTTATATACACCTTCTCCCGCCCACCAATAATCGGTTAGAGCCAGCGAAATGCCGGAAATTTCATATCCCAGGGTAAAATCAACTTCTTTTCCAATACCCAGGACATCCACACTTCCCCATGCCGATAACGAAAATCCGGCGACATTCAAAGCCAGCGCCGGTTGAATGGCTGCACCGGTTTGAAATTGTCCGCGCCAGACATAAGAACTGACTAAATCTGCGCCCACAGAAAAATCTAAATCACTTTTTTCCTGCGCTTTAATCCCTAAAGTAAATACGATTACTACAATTGTTACAATAATTTTTTTCATTTTTTTGTTTTTAATTTTTTGACATTAATAATTTCACGCCGCAAAGAAAATCATTTTATTTTATTTGTGCAAATATTAATGTCATTTTATTTTTATTTTTTTATTTATAAAATCATATTTCTCATGTTTAATTAAATTTAATTTCTTTATATACAGTATAAATGGCATATCCACAGCTTTCTTCAAATATTAATAATTCCATACGCAACGTAACACATTTAGTTCAGTTGTAGAAGATGAGCATCCATCCCAATTATCCCATGCAGTTGAATTGGTAACGGAGTAATACCTGTTGGACGTACCATAATACAATTTAGTGGCTGTGCTCCAATAAGTCCAAGAGGCGTTACAGTCCCGAAGCCCAATTATATTTTCCGTAGCAGTAGGACCATACCACCATTGACGCAAATCGTAAGGTGAAATGCCTGCACTGCTTGTAAGGAAACCCATAAGGCTGTACATCTCCGTATCAGTCGGTACATGCCAGCCGGAAGGACAGGAACTGTTTAAGTGTCCGTTATTTCTGTCATAATAGTATCCTTTTGATGGATAGCCGGTACAGTCATTTTTATAACATTGAGCCTGAGCATTTCCTTCCTTGGAACCGCTAACCATCCAGCACTGACCGGCATTAGCTGTTCCTGTCGGATATTCATAAGTCAGATAGGAATTTCCGGTTGTTGAAACAAATGTTCCTGCCAGACCATTGTTTCCGCAACAGAAACAGTCCTTAATCGAAATCATCCTGTTTTCCTGCCGTATAACAGATGCATTATCCTCATATATTGCCTTCAGCGTTACTGCCACAGGATTAGTGTTTGTCGTTCCGTATGCCGTCGGAGTTTGACCCTGTTGGTTCAATGTATTTTTAAACTTGAGGGTGATGCTGTACGTACTTTCTGCCTCGAAAGAAGGCTTTCCGGCTAATGCCGCATTGATAGCGCCCAGTGCTATTGCCGGCGTTCCGGCAGGAATGGATGGCAGGTCACCGTTACCGCTGCTGAATCCAATGAGTTCTACGGCACCAACTGCATCTTCCAGCAGGAACTGTAGACTTTTGTTAGCGGTTACATGCTTGAAAGTGTAAGTATAAGTTTCGGAAAGGTCCATTGTTGCATCTTCACGATCGGCAGTTGTACCGCAGGCAGCATTACTGTTTCCTCCGGCATTAACGTCGAAGCAGGTCTCTCCGGCGATGAACCGTCCCAGAGCCACATCGCCTGCCTGTGGAGTGGGCATAACCCTGACAGTAAACAGGTCAGAAGTCACTTTAGACGTGTTGGAAGAAGAACTTACCGTACAATAGTAATAATAAGTTCCTGCCGTCGCGTAGGCAAGCGTTGTGTAGTCCGCAGTTGTGACGCCGGTTGAAGTTCCGCCGGAAGTAGAAGCCACCGTGTTCTCAAACCATTCGTACGAAAGCGGAGGACAGTTTCGGGCGCTTACACTCAAAGTCGTGCTGTTTCCGATGATAAGCGTAACAAAAGACGGATACGAAGCGGTAATGACCGGGGCACAACTACCGTCCGGCGTCCAGTAATAACCGTTCCAGATATAAACTCCTGCGGGGACAGTTGTTCCCTCTCCGGTGTTGTAAACCATTGCGCCACACAAAGCAAGATTGGTATCATTATTGGAGGCGTCAATTCCCGGAAATGCGTTTGTGTCGAAAGGAATAAGTTCCGGATCGGCAATCGTTACATTTGAGAGCAGCAGTCCGCCCCTGGCAGTGCTGTTCAGATCCAGGATGGCGCCCGCTTTGGGGTTTTCCAAGCCGCCAATCGTTACCTGGTCATGCAGGCTTGCGCAGGAGAAAAACAGCATCGCAAGCGATAAAAATAAATTGGTTGTTTTCATTGCCCGTAAGCTAAAGCATACGGTTAATAAAA
>JAISFI010000272.1 GCA_031263685.1 Dysgonamonadaceae bacterium
GTATAAAGATACGCCTGAAAGTTTTTTTGAGGAATAATATCCTGCCGGTGTTCCCACAATGAAAGGAAAACATTTTGAGTAATGTCTTCCGCTAAGCTTTTATCAAACAAGGTATTCAGTGCGAAGTGATATATTTTTGCATTGTATTTTCTGAAAATAGCTTCAAAAGCGCTCTCGTTTCCCTGCTTCAATAGATAAAGCATTTGAGTGTCTATTTCATAAGCGTTTAACATCGTTTTCGGTAACATTTCGTGCCAAAGGTACAAATATTTTTAAAAATTAATCCATTGTTTTTTTGATTTTGCAAAAGTAGCGCTATATTGTTACAATATGGTAATGTATTTGTGACGTATGGGTTAAGCCCTAACATTCCCACTTTATACATAATATGAATAGTAATCATTTAATAATAAGATGTTTATAAAATTACATACTTACGTAAAATCGGAATAGTACGTAATATGTACGAATTTCATATAGTTCTGATATATAATTTTTTACAACACCTATTATGTAAAATAGGGAAATGTTAGGGGTTAAGATTAAGTTAAGCAAAAGGGAGCGTTCATGCCCCCGAACTGCGCCTTCGGATTGCACGGAGAATCCGTGTCAACAATCCGAAGGACTGAATCCGAATAACCCCACAATGAAGCGAAACGATTGGGGGAGTCAAAACAATTTATATTTTATCTTTCAAAACAGTGTTCAATTTGACCAGCAATGAAAGATAATGTGTCCGCGTGCTGCCTGATGCTCCGGCTATCCGACTGCGGAGTAAATTGCGCGATTTGACGGCCAAATCCTGAAGATAAGCCTTGGAATCGTCAATAGCAGTAACGTTTACCCTACCCTGCCATCCGTATCCAGGAGTTCCAAAATGAACATCTTCGGAATGATGATGTTCGGAATGACACAGCAAACTACCCTGTTTGATGTCCAACGCTTGCGCTACCGCACCGTATCCATGCTCCGCATCATATTGGCGAAATACATCGGCATAACGTGCGACCAGCCCTGTTCCGTCCAATCCATAAGCAATGATTTCGTCGACAGAAGGCGCATAGCTCTGAGGATTCGTTCTTACGACCGGTTTGTCGGCCAGTGATTCACAGAAGAAATCGACCATTGACTGTTGCAGGATCTTATCGCCATTTGTCAGTTTTGCACCTTTAAGAGTAGTGCTCCAGGTAGCTTGGTATAAATCATTCGTAAACTCTTCGACCGTATATGGAGAAGATGAGTGGTGTGCAGACAACAATACGTTACTGATCAATCCCTTGATATCTCTCAGAATACGGTCGCGAATCACGAATGATCCGTCCACTTGCAGCGGGAATTTCTTTTTCAACGACGGGTTGTTTATCCATTCTGCGTTTTTGTATTCGTTAAACACCCATTGGAGTGAAGTTTTTTGCATAGCTTCCGGCACGGGAGCATGGCGTTCTACCGGAGTTCCTTCTTTTACTTCGTTCAGGTAAATACCGCCGACGTTGTAAACCACATTACGCAGGTAGCGGTAATATTGGTTTAATAGCTGGGAATAAAGTTCCTGACGGTGAGAATAATCATTATCGTCCGATATCCACTGTTCGAGATTGGCGAGGATATATTTCAGGTTTTTGATGCCATATTCTCCGGCTTTGATGGGGTTGTCGCCCAGATCTTCTTCGATAGCGCTCGGATCATAGCGGGATTGTATTTGTTGACGGCCATAGCGATAAATCGGATCTCCGGCTTTTTCGTCCACCCATTTTTCTACTAAAGGCTGTTCTTCCCATTCCGACGTGATTTCCGGCAAATACTGGTAATTCCACTTAACGAGGAAATAATCATAAATTCCCAGATCAGGTGGCGTAAGTCGCACATTTTGATCTCCGGGTTGTGCAACGTAGTTGAAACGGGCATAGTCCATGATGCAAGGGGTCGTTCCGTTTACACTCGTAAATTCCGGCGAGCGAAGTGATTCTACGGGAAAAGCAGCCGATGCAGCCATGTTGTGCATAAATCCGAGGCAATGGCCTATTTCGTGCGCAATTACGTAGGAGATAGATTCTTTGATGATATCGTCCGGCATTTTCTTGTTACGCACACGCGGGTCTATCTGAGCTGTTTGAACAAATCGCCAGTTGTTGATTAATTGGACAATATTGCCATATACGATCACGGAAGCATTAATGATTTCGCCGGTAACAGGATCTACCCAGGATGGCCCCATCGCGTTGGCCGTTGGAGAAGGGAGATAGCGGACGCAGGAATACTTCAGGTTATCAGGGTCAAATTCGGAATCGTCTTTCGGAAAATCTATCGCCTGTACAACATTTTTGAAACCAATCTTTTCGAAAGCCATATTCCAGCGTTCAATAGCTTCTTTGACCGGAGCTTTCCACAGTTCCGGAAAAGCGTCATCTACATAAAAGATAATCGGTTTCACCGGCTCTACCAATTCTCCCCGTTTGTAGGCTTCCATATCTTTAGGCTCTACCCTCCAGCGATGTGCAACGGAATAGGTTTCCACCTTATCTTTGGTGGTAGTATAACGACGTTTACCTGAGTTGAAGATGCCAACGCGCGAATCGGATATCCGGGGCGTCATTTTTTCTTCAGGCAGGAGAAGAATTGAGCGTGTTACTTTAGCGGTAACCGGCAAATTATCCGCTGCCTTAAAAGTCGGTAGCGATAGCGACACGGAATAGGACAGGATGGACTTGATGCTCAGGTTATCTTTAAATGATTTGATTTCGTCCAGGTAACTTCCTTCTTTTTTGAATACGACATTCAGTTTGGCCAGTCCTCCCATCATGTTTTCGGGAAAAATATCAAGTACTTTTTCGTTACTCACAAATAAGGCGGTCATATCAATGACTACTGCCGAACTGTCTTTGTTGTAAGCTTTCACCGGATAGGCGTAAAGGATCGGATCGCCGTATGCTTTGCTAACGGCTTTTTGCAAATTATCGGTAGTAACCGAAGCGGAACGTATTTGGCGCAGGTATATAAGACTGTCTGTTTGTGTAAATTTTATGTGCAACGGATTACGTATCTTGTAACCGATGTCGTTGAAATCGGGTGTAGTTATCTCCGAAAGGGTTGACGCCAGCAACATTTCCCGGTCTAAATATTTAAGCGGTATTTCAAAATAAAGTTTTCCTTCCATCTTGTGCAGGGAAATGAAATCACTCTGTTCCGTGACTACTTTTTTACCTTTAAACAATTTATCCCAAGGCGTTTGTTGCTTCTTTTCCGCAAGCGCAGCAGTGTCCGTTTTTGCCGGTTGTTTTTTCTTTTTGCTAAAAATACCTGCATGTATATAGGCAGGAGATACAAGCGTAAACATTGCAATAAGCATGAACGCTGTCAACTTTTTCATCATAATCTTCATTTTTTAGTTTATATTTATCAGAACAAATAATGAGTGCAAAGTTACATAAATTTTCCAATTAAAGCTTTAGATTTACCTTTTTCTAAAAAATGGCATGGTATTTGACATGTATTTCGGATATTATACTGCGCGCGGTTTAAAATTGTGATATTTCCGGATTCTACTCCTTAATTTTATAATTTTAAACCGCGTGCAGTACAGTTACAGGGTCCTGCAATATTGAAGTATCTCATATCCGAAAATTTATTTTCGCACAAAGATAATCATTTTAGCTCATATCGCAAACGAACGGTCTTCGAGCGATTCCACAATCATCCCCGCCCCAACCGTTTCAAACGTAGATTCATCGATGATCACCAGACTGCCGGTGATGCGGTTTTCGGAATAATAGTCGTATTTCAGCGGACGGGAAGTTTTCAGGGCAATATGCGCAATGTCGTTCATGCCAACCTTTTTGTCGTCGATAACATTCCCAAGCGTGTTGATATCTACCTTGAAATAGACATCCCTGATGATACCGAAAATCTCGTCCGTCGTATGCCGGATGATGTATTTGGCGCCAATACTCAGCGGACGGTGGTTCAACCAGCAAACCAGCACGGAAATATTGGCATTGAGGCGCGGCAGGTCGCTGCTTTTCACAATCATATCGCCGCGGCTGACGTCAACGTTGTCTTCCAGACGGATGGCGACCGACTGCGGCGCCGAAGCCTCCGTCAATGTCTCGCCGGCCTCGTCGATCGACCGGATGGCCGATTCCGTAAACGAGGGAAGAATCGTAACCCTGTCTCCCACCCTCACGACGCCCGATGCAATGCGTCCCGCATACGCCCGGTAGTCGTGAAATTCATCTTTTTGGGGACGAATCACGTACTGTACCGGAAAACGCACCG
>JAISFI010000125.1 GCA_031263685.1 Dysgonamonadaceae bacterium
AAACCGCCTTTCACTGGTGATTGGTAAAGCCTTGCAGCCGCTTGGCATTGAAACGGCTTCCGAATCATCTGCTGTTCGTGTCCTGAGCCTTTCGCCGCACAAGCTTAAAATTGTTTCGGAATCCGGAGAAGCGCTGGGCAATGTCCGGATAACGGATGCGTGGGGGCGGATTGTGCTGGATAATCCGGCGGTATCTTCTTCTACTTATGAATATCAGACGCCGACGCCCGGAATTTACGTCGTGCGAATTGGCGCTGAGGTAAGGAAAGTGGTAAGTATCCGGTAAAATGTACATAAAATTTCTGGATTGCTTCAGGCTTCGCCTTCGCAATGACGATGCTTTCTACACGTCATTGCGAGCCGCTGGCGGCGAAGCAATCCAGAGAATTTACAAAAACAAATTATAAGGACAAACAAAAAAAAACAGAACATCATGAAAAGAAATTATAAAGTATTCAGTAGTATAGTGATTGTGAATATAATAGTGATGCTGCATGTCCTGACGCCGGCCTCTGCCGGCGTGGGACTGTATGGCAAGCAACAATCTTCTACCCCATCTACACAGACAAACGACAGCAAGCAAAACCTGTTATCTTCTTCATCGAGCAGTAGCATCGGTCTATTCGATACCTCCTCCCAATCCACCTTGACGGCTGCGCCCAGTGGTGGCGGTCACGGAAGCCACGTTCCGGTAACGGATGGCATCGGTATACTGCTACTAATGGTAGGAGGCTATCTTCTGAAGCGGAAGTCTTGAACGGTGATTAAACGTATATTCATAGGGGCGGGTCTTGCACCCGCCCCTACGAATATACGTTTAATGGCTATAGTCAGACAGGAAAATATCGAATCTGCAATACCAACTGTTAAGCGCACATAATTTTGCCAACAGAAAAAAAACGCTACCTTTGCGAGGTAAAAAATGAGCAATGATCACTGTACGTTTAGATCGCCCGCTTACTGCCTCCCTTCCTTCCGGAATAGCCGGAACAGTCGGCTTTTTCGATGGAGTGCATGTAGGGCACCGTTTTTTAATTGATCAACTGAAAAAAATAGCCGAAAAGAAAGGATTGCCTGCTGCGGCTATTACCTTTCCCGTGCATCCGCGCAGGGTGTTGGACAAAAGGTTTTGTCCGGAACTGCTGAACAGTTTTGAAGAAAAATTGTACCAATTATCTACTACCGGTATTGATTACTGTTTGGTGCTGGATTTTACGAAAGCTTTATCCGAGCAGACGGCTCGTGAGTTTATACAGGAAGAACTTTGGCGCAAGTTGAACGTAAAAAGCTTGATGGTGGGCTACGATCATCGTTTCGGGAGAAACCGGGAGGAAGGATTCCCAGCCTACAAACAATATGGATCGGAAGTTGGTATGGACGTCATCGAGGCAGATCCGCTGCTATATGCACAAGTAAATGTCAGTTCTACAAGAATCAGAAAACTGTTGTCCGGCGGAGAAATGGAAAAAGCCGCCATTCTGTTATCTTACGATTACACCCTGAAAGGCATTGTGATAGAAGGCAACCGTATCGGGCGGACAATCGGATTCCCAACAGCCAATATCCAATTGGAAGATCCGGAAAAGATCGTCCCCGGATTCGGCGTTTATATTGCTACAGTCGATGTTGAACAGGCATCTTACAAAGGTATGCTTTACATCGGACAACGGCCTACGTTCGACGAAAACAGCGTATTGCGCATTGAAGTCCATCTGCTGGATTTTTCCGGAGATTTATATGGAAAAACGTTGAAAATCAGCATTAAAAAATTCCTTCGAAAAGATGTAAAGTTTGATTCGATACATGCACTCAAACAACAGTTGGAGTTAGACAAAGTGGAAGTGTCGGGAACCGTTAAAAATTAAGCATTGGAAAACGTATTCTGTAATAAGGCAATTCACAGGAGGATCGGCAAGATTGCTGTCCTGCTACTGCTATTCAATCTGCCACTGCTGTTATGTGCGCAGGAAGAAGAAGCGCCGGTAAATCTTTCCTACCGTTCCGTCCTGATTGGAGGAGGGAGTTACAGTCTTTATGACACCTATCTTTCCGGTCGAAAGTCCATATACGATGGATGGGGCGCACGAATCCTCGGAGATTATATGAAGATGACCGGATTATTACAAAACGCTGTGTCCTCCCAACACTTGTTCAATATTGATTTTTCTTCGACCAAAAACATGGCAGAAACGGCGTCGAATTACAGTCTCTTTCTGGATTACAGTTATGGTTTGCATTACCATTTCAAGCCGCTTCCGGCGCTTAGATTATTAGCCGGCGCGCAAGTCAACCTGGATTTCGGGGCGATATACAACACGCGTAACGGTAACAATCCGGTATCTCCCAAAATAGCTGCTAACATCGGATTTTCCGGTATGGCCGATTACCGTTTCCGGATCAGAAAACAGGCGTTCGCCCTCCGTTATCAATTAGATATTCCTGCTGTCGGATACATGTTTTCGCAGGATTACGGCGCCTCTTTTTATGAGATTTATTTAGGAAACAACAATGGACTGTTCCTGTTTTCTTCTTTCCACAATCAGTGGATACTGAAAAACTATTTGACGCTTGAACTTCCATTGAAGCCTTTTACGATGCGTGTCACGTATTTACACCACATTCACCGTACCCGTGTCCGTGACTTGGAAACGCATATCAATTCCAATAACTTGATGATTGGTTTTGTGAAAGAATTTTTCACAATCCCCGGTCGCAGGCAAACAGACGGCAATAAATACCGGAGAGTTTTCAATTAAAAACAGAAACATGCAACTTGTTATCAGACATATCAGTTATCCCATCATCATCTTCACCGTCCTCTGCTTTTCCGGGTGTATGAAAGAGGATTTTGACAATGATCCTCGAGGAAATTTTGAGGCATTATGGCGAATCATGGACGAACATTACTGCTTTTTCGAAAGTAAAAATATAGATTGGGATCAAGTATATCAACAATATGCTCCGCGAGTGGAAACGTCTATGAGTGATGAAGCGCTGTTTTATCTGCTGGGGGAAATGCTGGAAGAAGTAAGAGACGGGCACGTCAACTTGTCTTCTCCTTTCGATGTGATAAGATACGACAAATGGTATCAGGATTCTTTGCACAATTTTAACCGGGATTTGTTGGATCAACCGCAGTATTTGGGACGTGATTATGCGATTGCTTCCGGATTGAAATACAAGATATTGGATGATAACATTGCTTATATCTTTTATGAAAGTTTTCAAAATCCCATTGGTGAAGGAAACCTGGATTATGTCATCAAGAAACTGGAAGGATGTCACGGGATGATCATCGATATCAGGGACAACGGTGGCGGATCGCTTACGAATGTAGATGTACTGGCTGCCCGCTTCCTCAACGAAAAAACGCTGATCGGTTATATCCGGCACAAGACGGGAAAAGGCCACAACGATTTTTCGGATCCTTATCCACGTTATTTAGAACCTTCTCGACGGTTGCGTTTTCAGAAACCGGTGGTCGTACTCACCAACAGAAGGTGTTACAGCGCCGCGAATGATTTTGTCAACGCGATGAAAACTTTGCCAAATGTTTACATACTGGGAACTGCCACCGGAGGAGGAGGAGGTTTGCCGTTTTCTGCGGAATTGCCGAATGGCTGGCCGGTGCGTTTTTCCGCAAGTCCGCTACTGGACGCCAATCAGCAAAACATAGAAGAAGGAATTGCTCCGGATGAATATGCCGGGTTTGAAATGCAGGATTTTAAAGACCTGGATCCTGTCATAGAACGGGCAAGAGATTACATCCGGAGCAAAGAAAATCTTCATTAAGAATCTTTATTCACCCTCCGAATAAGCAATTTCGCCATGTTGCGAGATGTCGAGGCCGATCGCTTCTTCTTTATTGGAAACCCTCAATCCTACACAACGATCTACTATTTTGAACAGGATAAACGTCATCATGGCAGCAAATACGATGGCCGCAACGTTCACAATAAGCTGTACACCCAACTGATGCCAGTCGCCATAAAGCGCACCCTGCGCATTTCCTTCGCCTGTAACGAATTGAGTAGCAAATACACCCGTCAGGATGGCGCCGACAAAACCTCCTACGCCGTGCACGCCGAAAGCGTCGAGAGAATCGTCGTACTTGAATCTCGGTTTCAGGTATGCCACGAAGATGAAGCAAACAATGGCAGAAAACAGGCCGATAAATACAGATCCAAATGCATCGACCGAACCCGCTGCCGGTGTAATGGCAACCAAACCGGCAACAGCTCCGGTACAGACACCTACTACGTTGGGTTTTCGGTTGATAATCCAGTCAAGAGCTGCCCAGGCAGTAGCAGCAACAGCCGTAGCCAGATGAGTTACCAGAAAAGCGTTGGCCGCCAGACCGTCGGCTGCCAGGCCACTGCCGGCGTTGAAGCCGAACCAGCCCAGCCACAGCAAAGCCGTACCAATCACGACAAAAGGAATATTGTGCGGCGTAATGGGATGTCCGTTTTCACTGTAGCCCTTGCGTTTTCCCAGCAACAGCGCCATTACCAGCGCCGATACACCGGCATTGATGTGAACAACCGTACCTCCGGCAAAGTCCAGCGCGCCCATAGCACCCATCCAGCCGCCGCCCCATACCCAGTGAGCCATCGGGTTGTAAACCAGCATCGCCCACAGGACGGAAAACAGCAGGAAACCTGAAAACTTAATCCTTTCGGCAAATGCCCCGATAATCAGTGCCGGCGTAATAACGGCAAACATGCACTGAAACAAAACAAAAAGAATTTCCGGTATATTGCCGCCAAGCGGATTGAGCGTGTCAAGCGTTATACCATGCAGGAACAACTTGTCGAAACCGCCGATAACTGTGCCGAGCGGACTCTCAACCAAACCTGTTCCGAAAACGGCGCTGTAACCGTAAATAATCCACTCGATACTCAATACGGCTGTCAGCGCCAAACATTGCATCATGATGCTCAATACATTCTTCTGACGAACCAGTCCTCCGTAGAAAAACGCCAAGCCCGGAATGGTCATCAGCATGACCAGAATGGTGGCGACGATAATCCATGCCGTGTTGCCCGAATCCATCGTTGGAACTTCTTCTGCAACCTGAGCCATAAGCGCCGGACTGCACAATAAAAGTCCCGCTATCGTTAAATATTTATATAATCTACTTTTCATATCCATGATTTTATGATCTTATTCTTGATGATAATTTTTGGTGATAATTTATTTTCTACCTGTTTTCTCCGAAAAACTATTCATTCTCATCTTTATTGTAGAGAGATTCGTCGCCATGATCGCCCGTCCGGATGCGGATGGACTGCTCGATTGCGGATACGAAAATCCTTCCGTCTCCGCTTTCTCCCGTGAATGCCGCTTTAAGGATAGCATTGACGGATTTTTCCACATTGATGTTCCTCACCACGAACGAGATGTATATCCGGTCTATGGCATTTACATCGTATGCGATACCCCTGAATATTAAACCCTGTTTGGCATCTCCCTGTCCTTTTACATCCCACCACGACAGAAAATCTATATCTGCCTCATGTAATGCTTTACGAACGTCCATAAATTTCGATTTACGGATAATTGCTTCAATCTTTTTCATACGTTTAATTGTTTTTAGATTAATAATACTGTTATTATAGCTCAAATAAATAACCTTTTGAAATTAAAAATAAAATAAAACTGTCTATTTGATTTTTGTCGCAGCAAAGGTAAAGTATTTTATTTGAATAAAAGAAACTTTTTAGATGATTTTTCAAATAAAAAGAAATAAATATTTTTATAATACCGGCAAATAGGAATTTAAATATTTGATCTAGTGATAAATTGATATATTTAGAAAATGGATTTTTGGAAGATTCAATTAGTGTTATGTTTACTCAAAATTGACGTATCGTCATTGCGAGGGCGATAGCCCGAAGCAATCCAGGAAAATACATGGATTGCTTCACTTTGCTCGCAATGACGTCAAAATAGAATTAACTTTACACTAGTGCTATATTAATTAATTCAAGTTGCTATTTATAATTTATGCAAATTATTAAAAGTATAAGCCCAAATGAAAGCAATGAGTTTGATTAAAAACCCCTCAGCCGTAAC
>JAISFI010000414.1 GCA_031263685.1 Dysgonamonadaceae bacterium
GGTTTGTCTGCCAGAAATGCTTCAACCTCAGCAATTACAGCCGCTAAATCATCGGTGTCCAAATTGGAAACGCGGGCAGCATTAAAGTCATCGCGGGCGTCGTTCAAAGCATCGTAAGCCGCAATCAATGCCGACTGTACCACGGGTTCATGGTCGAAAATCGCCTGAGCCGCATCAATAGCCGTTTTGAATATTGCTTTCGAACCGGCGGCATATTGTCCCGGATTTGTTCCTTCAACCGCGTCGTTGTGCTGCGCTAAGCTGGCCGTCAGCAAATCCGTCAGACCGGTACTGGCTTTTAAGGCGGTTTTGAAACCGGCTATTGCCTGGTTCAAAGCCGTAACTTTTTGGTCGATAATCGGCTGAGTAATACCGCCCGTTGCGTCCTGTGACTGTGCAATGGCTGCGGCCAAAGCATCTACGACTGTTTGCGGACATTGTCCTGCGTTGCTGCCCACAATTGTAGTCGTTTCGAGCAAATCGTTTGCCGTTTCAACCGCTGCAAGCAATGCAGCCAAATTCAATCCGTAGCCGTTTTGACTTGTGCGGAAAACGTTTTCAGCATCTCTCAGGACTTGTAACTGCGCCTCATCATTCTCGCTGTCTTCATCGGTCGCCGTTTCAATGGAAGTATTGATAACACCGACAAAAACATCGTAACTGTCCTGCGTGTATTGACCAATACCGTTCCCTACGCTTGCACTGTCGCGCAACTGAACAGCATAAAATATTTCGGTGCGCAATGCGCCTGCGGCTACGAGTTTCAGTTGGTAATTATTATTCGAGTAACGGTCGGAAGAAATGTTTCCATTGCTGTCGATATGAATACGCGGATAGGTATTGGTGGTAACGAGCCAGAAATAATCCGTGCCGCTTGTCGTGTTGGCGTATTGTACTTCTATTTCTTTGGCTGTCGCCGCATCGTATTCTTCCACGAAAATGGCTGTTCCGCCACTGTTGCCCACCGAATTTTTACCGTTTACAATATGATAGAAACCCGCCTTGTTTTCAACAGGCATAAAAAACCAAAGTTGATTGACAAAAGGAATGGAATCGAGTTTGTAACCCTTTGCCACACCTGCCTCCAGGGTATCGATACTCAAATAGTTGGCATTGTCGCGGTTGCCGATAAAGTAGGCCATTCCTGCTTCGGGCAGCCAAACAATCTTCTGATTATTAAACCAGGTAAGCGAATTTTGCAAATTGGTAACGGCAGCATTTATCTGCGCCTGTGTCATTGATGCAGCATTTTCCACAACGCTTTGTGCTTGGGTCAAAGCCGTCGTCAAATCGTCCATTGCCGCCTGCGGATAGTTTCCGTAAGCCGTACCAACCGTTGCGGAAGACAATACGCTTTGAACTTCGGTAATCAGCGTTGAAAGCGCAGTCGTAATCGGCGCGCCGATTTTGCTAACGGCAAACCACTGTGCCTGATTCGTATGCGTATGTCCTGCAACGAGCTGCACCTGTCCGCCCGAAGTAAATTGCATGGCATTTACGCCGCCAATGAAAGCAAAATGATGAAGGGTATCGGGCGTGTAAACTTCATACGCTTTTGCGCCGTCGTAATGCAGTTTCCACACCTGGTCGGCAGCGCCGGCAACATAAGTTACCATATTCAAACTTTGCGCCAGGGCCAGATTGTCTCTCTTGAATACATAAGTACTGTCGGTCAGTTTCAGAATTTCCCAGCCTGTGAGCGGGACATTTGCTTCCACTACGGCACGGATGCCGTTATCGGTCAAATAACCGGAATAGGATTTATTGGTAACGAGGTAACGCGCCGAAGTTTCGGGCGTAAGAACAGGCAAAATCTGTTTTGCATACAGAGCGGTCAAAGCATCGTTTAAAACCGCTACTTGTGCGTCAACTTCCGCTTGCGTTGCGCTTGCGTTGTTTAAAACCGTTTTGGAAGCGTTCAGAACGCCTGTAAAGGTGTTGTAATCGCTCGTAGAAAACTGATACAGCTCATTTCCTGCCGAAATATGATTGAGCAGTGTATCCGATTGCACAATGACGGCGCGAAGTTTGAGTTTAATAACCGAGCCGGGCGCTTGAACTCCCCATTTACTCGAAAGTCTTGTAGCGCTGTGGTCAGCCCATACTCCCGCACTGTCTGTTGGCGCATCGTCGGTGCCGAGATAATTGTTGCCTACAAATTTAATCAGTAAATAACCATCATCTGAATTAGAGATTTTCAGGTGTGCCGCAGTGTTAATACTGTCGAGCCAGGGCGTGTTCCACGAATTGTAAGAAAGATATTTCCCATCGGAAGATTTGAGCGCAACCACATCTATCTGACCGGGAACGGCTTTAAACTCAAATGTCTGTAAAGCGTTGGCGGTACCGGGAAGGTTGATAACGGCTTGAGTATTATAATCGACCTTGCTCAACAAATTGCCCGAAGAATGAACAATCCAATATTGCTTGCCTACATAATCGGTTGAGAAACAGATTTCCTGACTGATAAACAAACTCAAAGCAGCTTGCAGCACGTCGGCAGCGGCGTTAATCTGCTCGCTGGTAGCGGCAGGATTATCGTAAACCGCTTGTGCTGTTTCAATGGCACTCGTAAAGGTGTTGATGGCGGCCTGCGGATATTGTCCGATCTCCGTTCCGGGTACGGTAGCGGCAAGTTTTACGTTTGCCTCGTCAATTAAAATGCCCAGTTTAGCACGCGGGTCGGTAATTTCAATAATCCAGTGGTGGTTATTGCCTGTGCCGTTTTTATTGGTGAAAATATCGCTGCCGTCTGCGTTGCTGTCTGTTCCGAAATATCCGTTGTCGCTCACAAATTTCAAATTAACATAACCCGAAGCGTTTTTTTCAACAATCATATCGGAGCCGGCGACGGGCGAAGTTACCCAAGACGAAGTATAGCCCGAATGATTCAGGTAATATCCGCTTAATGTTCTCATCCTTACGCCATTGATAACGCCGAGTATTTTTTCAAAAACAAAATTCTGTTCATAAGTTGCAGTATCCAATGCCTGAATATGCGCGTTGGTAAACGAATTATCTTTGGCGCGGCTTACATAAAAACTGCTATTGTAGTGTTTCAGGTTAAATGTAAAACCGGCAAAAGGATTGATATAAGCCAACAAATAGTTGTAGTTTGCCGTGTTCAAGGCTGTATTTGCCGTATTTGCATCGTCGGCAGTCGTTGCCGAAGTGAAGGCGGTAATTGCAGTATTGATTGCCGACAGGAATTCTGTCCGTGCAGCAGCGGGATACTGTCCGCCGGCGGTACCTTCTTCGGTTGTATCATACAGTTTTTTATTTACCTGAATATTATCAGCAAACGTGCGCAAGGCAGTAAGGAAATCAGTTGCATCGTCAACTTGCGTTTGTGAGGACGCCGAAGCAAGCAAACCGGTTGCTGTTGTTATTTCAGCCAAAAGTTTGTTTTTTACATCGTTTATGGCGATTGTATCTGCCAATGCCTGCGCGGCGGTAATCGCATTCTGGAGTGAAATGGTTACAAGCGGAGCATTTTCTACTTTTTCAAAAACCCACCTGTTGCCGGCGGTTGTGCCTTTATCAAAATAGAGTATAGAACCCGAAGTAGTACTATTGTAACCGATACCATTGCTAAAGGCGCCGGTAGTGCCTTTTTTCTGAATAACCACATAATCTGCGCTTTGCGTGTCGTCGAGTTTGAACATCTGCGTGTTTGTACCGGTAGCAGCGGCGTAAGAGCCGGTGTAACTATTATTATGCGTAACGAACAGCCCCGAAGCCACTTGCAGGAAAGTCCAGCCGATAGTGTTGTCACCTTTTGCAAAGAAGAGTTGATAGTCGGGGTTGGTGGAAGCATCTTCGTGTTTCACTGCATCGTTGCCGGTACCGCTACCGCCAATATAAGTATTGCCTGTGGTGTAATTTTTAATACGGTAAACATTTCCGGAGGCAATAAGAAAGACTTTTGTTGCCTGATAAGCGGCAATGGCAGCATTGAGCGCAGTTACCGCATCGTCTATTTCAAGTTGCGTGGTAGCGCTGCTCAAAACGCCCTGCGCTGTGGTAACGGCGGCTTGCAAGTCAGCTTTGCTGGGATATTGCCCCGGGTCGTTGCCCTCTACGGTATTGGTAAGAAGGTCGTTGGCTGCCGTGATGGCGTTTTCGAGTGCGGCAGTTATCAATGTAACAACTTCAACCGGCTCAAAAATCCATTGGTTGCCCGCGCTTATTCCTTTATTAAAATACAGCACTGTGCCGGAAGCGCCACTGTCGAAGCCAATGCCGTCGGCAAATGTTCCGTCAGCCAGTTTCTTTTTAATGACTAAATAATCGGAGCTAACCGTGTTGTCGATTTTGAACAATTGTGTGTTTGTGCCGGTAGCTGCGGCGTAAGAGCCTGTATAGGCATTGTTGTGCGTAATGTACAAACCGGAAGCTACCTGTTTGAGAGTAAAACCGCTGGTATTGTCTCCGGTGAGTAGAAAAATGTGAAAATCGGGATTGGTAGAAGCATTTTCATGTTTCACTGCATCGTTGCCCGTAGCGCTACCGCCTATATAGGTACTGTCGGTTGCAAAACTTTTAATATGATAGTACGAACCGGAAACGGGTAGTACCATTGGCCGTCCGAAATTAATGGTATAAACCCGCTGTGTGCCGTTGCCTGCGATAACGGTAACCGTAGCAGCACCCGGAACGACTGTTGCCTGCGCTACATTTGCAGAGGCATAATTAGAAGCAGCCGTTGCTGCTACCACAGGAACACCCGAACCGTCAACAAGATACGAATATGAAAGTGTTGCAGGTGCAAAACCGGAAATTGCCGTGTCATCCACTGTCAGTGAGGCAAGCGTTGCATCCACGTTTTGAGCAATCACACCTTGCAGTGTAGCAATGGCAGCGTTCAGGTCGGCAATCAGTTGCAAGGCATTTTCCGCTGTTGGTGTGGTTGTCAAAAGTGTATTGACAGCCGTCAGGTCGTAAGAGGCGGGCATATCAACTGAGTCCCTCAAAGCAGTCAGCGTTTCTTTCAACGGCGGCACGCCTACGGTGAGATCGCCGGTAAAGAACAGTTTGATATTATCTACAGCCAGATGCGCATTTGCCCCTGAATTTCCACTGTTGCCGGTTATTCCAATGCTGATTTTTCCGGCGGTCAGCGCATCAAGTGTAAAAGAAACGCTTCGCGTTTCCCACGCCGAAGCTGTAAGCGAAGTAAGGTTGTCGTAAACAGCCGTTCCGTCATTCGGTACAAATCCAAACAGATTGGTAAACGCCTTGCCCGGATTCTGGTCATACACATCGTATCGCAAGGTGTATTGTCCGGCAGGCAAGTTTACGTTTTGGACAAGACGCGGCGTAGTGCCGTAACCGCCCGACAAGGCCAGGAACGCTCCCGTGCGGTCGGAAGTTGGAAATTCCACTCCGTTGAAAGCATCGGGAATGGAAGTGTAGTCCACTCCGAACAATCCCGTAGCCAGACGGGTGTATTGAGCGTTGCCGCCTGTACCGGGCGTTCCACATTCGGCAGTCCAGCCTGCCGGTACAACAACTCTGTTGCCCAAGCCCGAAGACGAGAGCAAAGTTGCTGCGGAGTTTAACGTGTTTCCCGGACCTTCATAGGCAATGGGAGCAGTTTCAAAATCCGCATTTGTTAAATACTGTGCCGTTACATCGGTCTGTGCCTGTAACGTGCCGCTTAACAACGCAAAAAGCATTGCAAAAGCGAAAAAAGTCACTTTTTTCATGACAATACATTTTAAAAATTAAAAAATTACGTTTGCTAAATCATTCATATTTCATTATATATAAGTTTCAAGATGTTTCAAGCGCTTCTCCAGTACTGCCGACGATAGAATCGGAAGATGATTTGGCCGGTTCGCTTGCTTTCGGTTCTACCTCACTGTTGGCAGGTTTTTTCTCGCCTTTCTCGCTCTTTTTGCTTTTTTTCGCTTTGGATGGTTGATTGGACGGTTTTTTCACGCCGGTAGAGTCGTTATACATCCACAATTCCTTGCCGAAAGTTTTCAGTTGTGTTTCGATGCTGTCTTGTGCATGTTTCAGGTCTTCCGGTTCGCCGCCGACTTGCTGGGTTAGACTCTGTCCCATCATATTGACGGTTTTCAAGATTTCGCCGACGTACATATTCTTGCGGAAATAATCGTCGAGCGTGTAAGTCATCGTATTGTTGTAGTTCGACGTCATGATCATTTCCCGCGAAAGATAGGGGCGAATGTCATCGTATTTCAACCAAAACAAAGGCTCCCGTTGCGTACCGCCACCGTATAAATCTTCCTGCACCAGAATCGGGCTAATCGCCAATACATTATTTTTCAATGTACTGGTCGCCTGGTCGAAAGCATAACCTTCCTTAATCATATAAGCCGTAATTTCCGAACTCGGAATGTCGCGTTCATCGACTACAAAACGTTCACCCTCTTTGGTATAAAGCAGTTGCATCCGTTTCAGGATTTCTTCAAAATTGGCTTTGTGATCGTCCGTGAAATTCTCCACTTCACTGTAAGCGTAAGGAGTAATTTTGCCGTCGGCTATCCATTTAAATAACAGTGTAAACAGATTTTGCCGTCCGTTTTGCGGCATAACCGGATAATACAATGCGGCGTTGATTTCCTCTTTTTTGAGGTCCACCTGGCGGTAAATAATGCGTTCCCAAGTGATATGCGCCGGCTGTTGTGATTCCGTTTCGTTTTTTATTTTCGCGCGTTCCGTCATATTCGATAGCGCCGAAGATACCTTCGAAGAGTCTTTTTCGGCTACCGGCCGCTGACGGACACGCCGTTGCGGCTGGTCTTGCGCCCTGATTTGCGAAACAAAAGCAAAAAACAGTATTAAAAAAATTGCATGTTTCATATAAGCTTTTAATTTTTAATTCTTAATTTTTAGTTCTGAATTAATCCGTATATCCATCGGCGCCGTCAAGGTGCGTTCACTACCATCGGGGCCTTTTACCATGATATTGCTGATCAAGAGAGTTTGTCCGCGTTGTACACTGCGAATCACATTTTTTTGCTGTCCCGAAAAACGCGCTCCATCGGAAGGCGTTGCCAGTCGGAAACCCAGGTTATCGAATTTAACCAAATCGAAACGCAATACATCGAAATTGATATCAAGAATACCGTCGTCCATTGCAGCGTGTAAAGCGTCGGCAGCCACCAAAGCAGCTTTTGCCAAAAGTTTGGAACCTCTGTATCGTTCGGCGTTGCCGTCGGGTTTCGTAATATTGAGATACGGAGCCGGATCGGGCAAAGGGCGGACACGGAAAGTATTCCGCGCCATTTCCTGCGTTTTCCCAGCCATTTTTGCAGTAACGGCAATCACGGCTTCGGCGCCTAATTTTGGCGTAGCCACCCAAATATCGTTGTTCTTGCGCGCCATCGTTCCATTGGAAATGGTGGCCGTCACATTTTGACTTGCTACGCCCGGAACGGCGATTTGTATTTCGTTGCCGATTCCGGCATATAAGACATTCATCAAAACCGGAGCGATGGTTGCGCTCGGCTGGACAACAAAATATTCGGTCGAAAATTCCTCCCGATAGGACGCCCCGTCGCTTCGCGGCATTTCCACATAACCGCGAACGGGGAATGTTCCCGTCGAACCTGTTCCGGCAACAAACAAACCGTTGGCCTCGTCGGACAAAAAGTTGCCGTTCACAAATATTTTCGGTTGCTGGGTAGAATCCTGCGCCAACAGGCCGATATAGGCGCGATAAGGCGTTCCACGCATCACCGTTTGCGCTTCGGGAATTACGAAAGCGGCCAATTTGTTTACGCGATAGTCCATCACGTCGATGTTTTTTACCAAATCGGATAAAACTTCTCCTTCGGCATAACGGATGTCATTTTGCAATTTTGTAAGTAATGTAACCGCTGCAGCCAAAGGCATTTGCCAAAACATTGACTCAGCCCATGTCTGCTTGTTTTCTTTTGCTTTTGCCGACGGTTCGGTGCTTAAATTATTCTTGATGATGTTTTTGATCGACGGATTAGTTACCAGCGTGGCCACGTATTCGCGAAAAGCGTCAATATCGGTTTTCAGTTTTTCGTGTTCGTTTTTGCCGCGTTCAAACATCACTTCGTAGGCAGCATTCAAATCGTCGGGATGTTTCAGTTGTTCGGGATTGCCCTCTTTGCCGTCGGCTTTTACTGCGATGCGCTGTTTCAGCGACTGGATGTAATTATACAACGAATCGGACTGGTTTTTAACCTGTTCGCCTTTATCGTACCATTGTTGCACCTTCGTGGGGTTCGTTTTTTGATATTCCTCCAAATCACTAAAAGTCATGTTGTTATGTTGCGACGCGGCTTTTACCGAACGGAGCATGGTCGCTTCTACCAAGGCGAAACCGTCCAATACTTCCGAGGAAACGTTGAGGGCAAGCATGGCAATGAAAACCAGATACATCAGGTTGATCATCTTCTGCCTTGGGGAGTTTGCGTTACTTGAAGCCATTCTTTTTTAATTATGAGTTATGAATTATGAGTTATGAGTTGGGTTGCGGGTTGCCGCCCGCGCCATACATATTCATCGTCATCGCATTGAGCAGACGGTTGTAAACGCCGTTGAGCGCGTGCAACTGTTGCGCCATTTTTTCGGTTTCGCTACGGAATACCGAACTGTCGCCTACCGAACCTTCGTACGAATCCCTGATCCGCTCCAAACCTGAATTAATTCGTTCGATGGCGCTGAGTTGCGAAGTAACGCTTCGCATCTGGATGTCGTAAATCGTACTCAAATCCTGAATGCTCCGGTTCAGATTTTCCATCTGTTGAACATATCCCTG
>JAISFI010000421.1 GCA_031263685.1 Dysgonamonadaceae bacterium
TTTTGCCATCATGCGCGTAAACATCGACCATAAAGGCTTGTAATGTATATTATAAACCATTGTATGTTTTTTTTAATTCAATATGCCGCCAATGGGTAAACTTCATACTTGACGCTAAACCATTATTGCTCTTAAAATACCATTCATTATTATAGCGATAGCAAAGACAAATAATATCTTCAATAATCAATGAATTATATTCTACTTTTGCCATAACCACGACATATTTATTTGGCAGTTCTTCATCAACGCTTATCCAGCGTTGGGCAAATTCTACACCAGCGATAAATCCAGCTTCTGAATCTGGCTCGGCTAATCCTAATTGCCCTCTACGAAAATATTCGTGAGCCGCTTCTTCAATTGTTTTCATATATCAATTATTTATAAGGGTTAGTTTCTAATGTGTTTGCGTCTATCGCTAAGCTGGATTCAATCAAGCCGCGATAGTCGATTTTTAACTCGTGCAAACCGCCGATTCCTGAACAGAGGCTTGCGTGTGTCATGATTTCCATACGTTTTCCTTTAAATATCCGTTATTTTTCAACCAGTGAATACCATCGACCAAATCCATGACAATCTCAAAGCCGGTTTTATCATCCGGCCATTTTTCACCTTTGAACACAAAGATGAAATACACGGACTTCGACCATCGATTGGCCGCCTCGTATACATAACCCCCGTAGCCTTCGAACAGCTGGCTCAATATCCAGCAATCCAGTTCTATTCTTGATGAGGGTTTCATGTCAAAACGGATTTTTCGGTAAACTTTCATCATTCCAGTCGTATATCGCCGAAATGGTGTCGTTGTGCGCAAACGGGACGAAACCGGTACGGCCGTGCCTGTTTTTGGCAATAATCAACTCGCCGTAGTTGCGCTTGTCGCGATATTCGGGGGGCATGTCTATGTCGTTTTCTTTCCAGTAATACGCGGGACGGAAGCACAGCAGCACGATGTCGGCATCCTGCTCGATGCTGCCCGATTCCCTCAAGTCGGAAAGTTCCGGCGTTCTGGACTGCCTCTTTTCACATTCCCTGTTGAGCTGTGTGAGCACGATAACCGGAACGTGCGATTCGATGGCAATCAGTTTCAGCGCCCGTGTCATTTCGGATATGTCGTTTTCCCTGTTCCTGTTCTTTTTTCCTTCGGGTATCATCAGGTTCAGATAGTCGACAATTACCAGGTCGCACCCTTTGCGGCACTGTTCACGAACCCTTGCGCGGACGTGCGCCGCCGTAACCGATGTGCTTTCGCTTACCGAAACAGGAAGATCGTACAGGATGTTGGTACTGCTGTCGACCTGTGCCATTTCGCTGTCTTCGACGTTGCCGGTACGGAACCGTTCGCTGTCAATGTCGGTATTGGATATGACAAGCCTGTCCACAAGTTCGTCCGTGGACATTTCCATCGAAAACACGAGGACGCGGGAGCCCTTTTTCGCCGCAGCCTTGGCGAAATGCAGCGCAATGGCGGTTTTACCCATCGCCGGGCGACCGGCAAGCACAATGAGGTTTCCCCGGCGCCATCCGCCTGTAATGCGGTTGAGCCAGTACAGACCCGTATCCACTCCGCTTGCAGTGTTATTCCTGTAATTCTCACGACGCTCATACAGGCGGTCATACGATGACCTGAGCATGTCGTTGAGCGATATCACACCCGATTTACCGGCCATGGTATCTACAAGCGCGGCAAGCTTCTCTTCCGTTTCCGCAAGGTCGGCCAACACATCCGTTGATTCGTCCATGCCTGCTTTTATCATGTCCCGCCCTATTTCAGTGTAACGCCGGGCGATGTAGTCGTCCTGAACGCACATCGCGTATTCTTCCAGGCTTGACGTGGAAACGATCTTGTCGGCCATGGAACGGAGATGCTCTTTCCCTCCGGCGTCTGAAAGCTTCCCCGTCTTTTCGAGACGCTCCGTTACGGTGATTGCGTCGACGGGCTTGCCGTCGTCATACAGGGACTTTACCGCCTCATAGACAAGGGCGTTGGACTTGCGGTGAAACATCTCCGCCGTCAGTATTCCCGAAAGCCACTCAATGTGGTTGCCGTTGAACAGGAGCGTACTGATAATAGCTTCTTCGGCTTCCCTTGCGTAGGGAATTACATCATCATTTACAAAGGTTTTCATATTTCTTTCCTTGCTGTTGTTTATTTTGCTGTTTATTTTGCTGTTTTGCCTTTTCCTCCGCGAATCTGTCGGGGTACAGGGTGATCCAGCCGTTTAATATCGATGCTTCGACTATTTGCGTTGCTTCTTCAAAACCAAATCCTTCGAGCGTACGGTGAATGGCTTCGACCTGATACTGATTCATGCGCTTTTCACGTGTTGCGCACCACTCGATCCATCGCAGTATCAGTTTTTGCCATTTTTCGTCGCAAAAGTCAAAATTGAAATTTGTTTCAAAGGGGGTAGGGGGTTCCTTTTCCTCTTCTTTAATCTCCTCTTCTTTAATCTCCTCTTCTCTGTTATCGTTTTGTGGTAACAAAATTGGAACTTTGTTATCGTTTTGTGATAACACTGTTGGAACTTTGTTATCGTTTTGTGGTAACACTGTTGGAACTTTGTTATCTGATTTCCAACGTTTTGTCATTCCGACCTTTCCAGATACCGAACGTTTTTCGCGCATACCGTCAAAGGGTTTCATCCGTTCACTGAAACTTACTGAGTAAAAGTGTTTACCGTCTTCGGTAAATTCAAATAGTCCGAAATCTTCAATGATGGATTTTACAAGTGAGTTGCCGACACGCAGGTCAAAGGAAATAACATTATAA
>JAISFI010000432.1 GCA_031263685.1 Dysgonamonadaceae bacterium
GTTACTTCCGAATACTATCCTGCCGGCGACGTTACCCTGGAAATTAAAAAAGAAAAAGGTATTTCGTCCCAGATAGTATATGCCTGTACGTTTAATAACCAGGCATGGATACCTGTAGCTTGGGGATCGATAAAAGGCCATCGGGTTACTTTTACCGATTTGGGAAAAAATTTTGTTTATTTACCGGCCTTTTACGTAAAAGGGAATCTGGTGGCGGCAAACGATCCTTTCCTTCACGATTCGTCAGGGCGGATGATCCCGATTAAGCCACATCCGACACAAAAAGAGACGGTTACATTAAAACGAAAATACCATAGCATGAATACGGTACGGTATCAAAACAGAATGTCGAACGGTCGTTTCCAGGGAGCAAATCAAGCTGATTTCAGTGATGCGAAAGACTTGCATGTCATAGAACAACAGCCGGAAACCTTCTTCAATACGGTCAACCTGCATGAAGATGCCGGATATCGCTATATCCGGTATGTTGGCGGCGCCGGTAGTTTTTGCGATGTTGCCGAAATAGAGTTTTATTCCGAAGAAAACCGTCAATTCAAAAAACTGTCAGGCACGTTTATCGGCACGGAAGCGTCGATTGAAGAGGGTGCAAAACTGGCAAATGATGCGGCTTTTGACGGTGATGTGCTGACCTATTTTTCCGCCGGGCAGGATAGCGGAGCCTGGGTAGGACTGGATCTGGGAAAACCGAAACCCATTGACCGCATCCGTTATCTTCCCCGAAATGACGACAATAACATCCGTTCAGGCGACCTGTATGAACTTTTTTACTGGGACAGGAACCAGTGGAACGCACTGGGCAAACAGACGGGAGATGATACCCATGTATTGATTTACGCTAATTGCCCGTCAAACGCTTTGTTCCTGCTTCATAACCATACGCGCGGAAAAGAAGAACGAATTTTTACATACGAAAACGGAAAGCAAATATGGTGGTAAATCCCAAAATATGCGTACCAGCCTCAGCCGGTGCGCTGGTACGTGTATCATCGGCGGGTCGCTCTTCTTCACTTACTGTTAATCACTTTCCCTGCTTCTTTCTGCATTTCCCGTATGGCCGTCGATGGTACTTTTACCTGTTTTTCCAATAAAGTTTCAGCCATTGCTTTTGCCTTGTCTGTTTGTCCGCTTTCTGTGTATAACTTCATTAGAAGGTACAATGGATAATGCCGGTTGGGAACAATTTGCGATGCGCGGAGGTACATATTTTCTGCTTGATTGTACGCACCCATTTCCTTAAAATTGTTACCCATGACATTATATAACATCGGATCGCAGCTGATTTGCATAGCCCTTTTCAATACTTCATTGCTTTCCACATATCGTTCTGTTTTAGATAAACTTTGAGCATATTCGAAAAGGAAGTGTATTTGGTCGTTTAGCAAGGGATAAAGCTCTTCATATTTTTTTACAGCATCTTTGTATAAGCCAGCATAAAAATACTTGTCTGAATTCCATTTTTTATAAGCCCCATATTTGGGATATTCTTTATAGAGACAGAAAGCGGTAATCGACAAACAGGCAAGAGATAAGAACAATCGACGTTCTATCCCTTCGTTCAGAATTCTTAACTCTTTGTTCTTAACTCTTAATTCATTATTCGCTGTCGCCAGTAAAAACACAAAAACAATCAGGAAAGGCAATACGCTGAAAGGATAGGAAAAAAAACCAAATACAAGCAGTGAAACCATTGAGCCGGCCATACCCCATTTCCGGTTGATAATGAATGAACGGAGCGATAAAACAACGATTATCAAAAATAGAATCAACGAAATTATGCCTGATTCTACCGCGATTTGCAGATATTCATTGAATCCGTATTCAGGGCTTCCGGCCACATGTTCTTCCGTATCCGTCCCTTTTCCGGAAGCAAAATAAGCGGCTTGCGCTTCGCCATAGGCGCCTGAAAAATTACCCAATCCTACCCCAAACGGGTGCTCTTTTGCAGCCTGAAATGCGATTTTCCACATGAAAAACCGTCCGCTGGCAGAATCTTTTTTCAGAAAATACATACCTGTAAAAGCCGCGAACAGGAAAAGAGTTAAGAACGAAGAGTTAAGTGTTAAGAATAACCTTCGCCTTACCTTATCGCTCCTAATTATTAGATTTCTTAACTCTTCGTTCTTAACTCTTAACTCTTTCCAATAACGAGCCACCAAGACAATCATACTTCCTGCTATTGCCGCCAGCCACGATGCACGACTCATAGCGGCTGGCAAAACAAGCAAAACAGAAATTAGAGTTATAAGCGAAAGGCTAAAAGTTATAAGCTGAGAATGATGAGTTATGAACGAAGAACGCAAAAAATTCTTAACTCTTAACTCACAACTCATAACTCCCTCCACCGCCAACGGAAACACCACTGCCAAATACCCGGCATAAGGTCCCGGATTAAAAAACGTACCGGTTATCTTGAAAAGGGAATGATGAGAGGGTAAAAAACCATACAATTGGCAAAGTCCCCAAATAGCTTCAACCAATCCGGTAACGATGATGAAAAAACAAATAATATTTTGGTTGTCTTGGTTAATAAGAGTTCTGAAATTAAAATACAATACTGCTAACAAACCAAATAGAACAAGTTTGGTCGTGTTCTGTGAAGCGTTATTGATCACAAGCGATGAAAACAGTATGCATCCTGCAAAAAGTAAAATCCAAAAATCAAGCACTGTAAACCTAAAATACGACTTGCGACAAAATATAAAAATAAGCATCATCATGCTTGCTACTCCTATTGAAGTATAAAACCAAAAATATTTTCCGGTAACAACTCCGTTTGTCAACTCCATATTTACCATAAAGACAGTAGAGAAAAGCAATAATAATGGTATCGACCACAAAAAATCTTTTAAAATCCACCTAAATGCTATTCTTATCTTATAATTCATGTTCCATAAACTGGTTATATCGAATCATTGTATCCATAATTTTATCCCGAATGAAATGCTTCCTTACAATAATTTATCAGAAATTTTGACGGATCTCTATTTGCTAACAACCTGTGCATCAACAATAAGTTTTAAATATAAGTCTTTTATTTTTTTATTGAATATAGGATTCCCTACCAACACTATATTTAGATTTGAATCCGTCAAAACAGTATTCGATATTTCATCAATTTGATTTAAATATTCAAATGCTCCTTTTTGATCAATAATTACCGGATAATGGAAATGCAACCTTTCCATTATAAATAACAACTGTTTAGGTGCATGAGTTTTAACTATAAATATAAATTGAACATCATTGGAAAATTCATTAATTATATCTTGCCATAATTCAAAAGCCTCCATACATTGATGACAAGTACCGTCAATGCTTGAAATAATGTGATATTTTGTAGTGTCTATATAATTATTACTATAACAAAAAAAATCATCTTCATGATAAACAGATAATGAATCCGGAATTATTATTGTTTTTCCCAACCACTTTTCTACGTCAATAAGATAAGAGTTTACCCTATTTGTATTGGTACAAGAAATAAACAGTAAAGATATACAGAAAGCGGGAAGAAATATTTTCATGATATTTATTTAATCTTAAAATAAACAAATTCGGGATGTGCTTCATTTGGATGAGTGACTGCAAATATTGTTTTCGAAGATTCATCAACAGCAAAAGATCGTAAGGGAACATCGGTAATGTATTGTTTAACAGGATTTCCATCCCAATCAAAAACACATATACTATTAGGATATTGATATTTGGCTCCACGGCTTCCATTTAACAATGCATAAAGAAAGTTATTAGTCGCATACAGGTCTTCAAAACCTATGATTGTATCATCGCCCCATGTTACATCTTTCTTCCTATTATAAATTGGAGGATATATTCTAATTGTATTAACAGTACGAATATCTTTTTCAATTTCAGAAATATCAAATATTTCTAATACAGCGCCAATATATGAACCGGATGCAAATCTTTTGTTGTCTGGCCTTAATGCCAAATTACAAACGTAATATAAAATGTCTTGAATTTCACTTGTTGATTGATTTTTGATTAGTACCGGATAATCGCCTGTGCTATATATGATATTAAGTAATGTATCAAGTACAACAAACCTTTTGTGTTCAAAAATACCAGTCTTACCTATACAAATAAAGTGATCGTTTACTTTTACTGCTTCTAAAACCCATCCTTCTATTTTTGATTTGAGCATAGAATATTCTAAAAGTCTATGTCTTTCGTTATTGCTCAAATTATACACAATCATTTTTTTTAGATTGGGTTCATACAACTGTATTTTATTTGCAGCTGTAAAAATACTTTTTACAGGATTTATCACCTCGCCAGGGCCTTTTCCTATAAATCCAAAACGCTCAGCAACTTCACCTGTTCGATAATTATAAACATTAATAGCATTATCTTGCATTATAAAATCATTGACTACTAATAATGAATCCAAAATATCCATATCTGCAACAAAACCGCATATAACGGCAGTAGTATCAATGTTCAGTTTTTGATGTTCGATGTCCTCTGAAACATCGAAAAAAACCCCATTACTAAAATCTGAAGGATTTTGCGAACAAGAAAAAAATAATATAAAACTATATAAAAAAATACTTATATTTTTCATATGATGATTATTTAAGATTTTTAATTATTCCAACTCGATAAAGAATGAGGCTGTCTTTTAAAGACAGCCTCATTAATGGATGTTATTTACAAGTGATTGTGGCATCACCGCTACCTGTTTTACCCATTTTCACATTATGAGTACTACATGTAGCAGTGCACCACCCCAAAAATCCCGGACACGAAAGAGTATGGCTACTACTATTACCAACACTTTCACTAAGTGCTAACACTTGTGCGTTAATTAACGTTAAATCCATATCGGAATCATTGTTCGATCCCAAAGTAACGTGAAACGCTACTGCCGCTCCGAAAGCGACTACTCCTAAAACTCCAAATACTTTACGTCTCATATAAAATAATTTTTAAAAAGATTACAAAAAATTGATTATTTGAAAAGACAAAAGTAGAGTGTTTATTTCAAATAAATGCAAAGTATTTTGTCATTTTTATGGGCTTTGCATACTTCTAATAATCATATTATTACAATATCTATTTTGAAATTTGCGAACCAAAATCGCATCAATTTGCGAATATGCTATGGTCTTTTCAATTTTCCGGTGCTTATGTGGTATCGTAAATTAGATTCCGATACATCTTCTCGAATAGCAATAGAATTGACACTTTCTCCCTTATTCAGAGCCACTTGAATACGTTGGAGTTTCTCCAGCGTCATCGTGCGTTGTTTTTTGCCTTTCGGCAGTTCTTTGGTTTTCCCTCGGATTCTACCTTGTTCAGGTTTGATATTCAACCGATGGCTGACGGCAAAGATTACTGCTTGAATCTTGGAATGGACATTCATTTTACGGTAGATGGAAGATAGAATATTACGTAAAACTTGATGCGAAATCCCAATAATGTCGGCTATTTCCTTCTCCTTTATCCCTTGTTTGGACAAATTCAAAATATCCCATTCCTCCGAGCTTATTTCAATCAATGGCTTCTGTTCCCATAGTTCGTTTTCAAACGAGTATTGGCAACAAAAATTTTTGTTTCCATTGTAATAGGCGATAAGGTTCCCCGACGTTTCGCTTGCAGATCTTGAAGCGATGCAAATAGCCGTCAACACCCGATTGTTCACGACCAACAACGGCATAACCTTATGGCTCAACATCAGCTTTCCTTTGTATCCGCTTATTCTGAAATCGAAAACAATATAAGCCAAATCACTTATAGGCGTATCGGGATGAGAAAAATAGTCCACAATCACTTGATGAATTTTTGCGACTAATTGGTAATCCTTTTGATGTATCGCTTCGTGGTAAAAATCGTAGCCTGATTGCTTCACTTCATCGGGTGAATGACCACACAAAAAAATCCCCCTGTTGGATACAAATCGAAAATTTCGCCGTTTGAAATCTACCACATATACGGTTTCACCAAACGCATCGAATACGGTTTTCAATAACGCCAAATAGTATTCTACACTGTCGTCAGTTTTGTTTTCTGTTTCCAAAATTATTGGAAGTGATTCAAAAAACTGGGATATAGTATCTTTCGTATTCATACTGGTATATACATTATATTGGGCGATTCATTATTCGTCTATTTGTTATCTTGTTCAATATTTGCTACATACGAAAAAAGCGTGGAATGAACATCTTGTCTTATCATACACGTCCCGCCAATGCTGGACACCTCCGACGCTGAAACGCCGGACGTGTAGCGCCACTGTCGCTTTTCAACCGCAACTTCGGCTGTCGCCCTGCTTATGGACTGAATATAGTTGCGGGAGACTGAACGGCGGTGATTATCCCGCAAATCGCGCTGAACCTGCGCCGCCGGCTCCTTTTCCTCTTTATTTAGTTTTGAAACATATTTTCCCTCTCGATCAAATACAAAAACAATCATTTGAGATCTATCTTGTACGTATATGTATTTTTCTTGATGATAATTTTAGAAACTCTCCCAATTACGTCATCACCTTCTGTTTGAAGTCTTATTATCTTTATCGAGTTTGCAATTTCGGACAAATTGACAAATTCTTCGGCTTCATGGGGATTGACGCTTATAACCTCTCCCTTGTGCGTTGTTCCCGTTTCACAACCACAAAATATTACTACTCCCCAAAAAATCATTCCGAATGTTATATGATTTTTTGCGTGAAAAAATAAACGAGGTGCCATTGATTTCAATAAAACAAACATATCCAAAAGATTAAAACAAACATAAATATCTAAAACGTTTAGGCTACAAAATTTATTCGGAAAAGGACTGTATGATTTCCTGATTTGCTTTCCTGATGCTTTCCTGATTTACTTTTATCCGTTTACGGTCATAAGTGATCAATCCGTTTACTTCGCCCTCTACATCGGTAAGCTGTGTATAAACCGCTCCTGAGAAGCGGTTGAGCGTTTTCAACATGTTCAGGTATTCGATATATTTGTCGGTGGTCTCCTCCGGATTTTTGAGCAGCGCTTCGTAACCGAAATTTTCGTCGGCCTGCCACAGGTGTTCTTTCACGGCATATCCGATACCTCCGTATTCTCCCAGCACATTGACGCGGCCGGCGTCATACAGGAACATTTCGGGTTCGGGGTAGTGGTGCTGGTCGAGCACATCGCCCGTATGATAGAAATTGCCGCCTGAAGCGATGTTCAGTATGCGCGAAGCATCGTATGACTTTGTCAGCGCCGCTACTTTTTTCGTATCGAACTGTCCCCAGCCCTCGTTGAAGGGGATCCACATGACGATGCAGGGATATGAGTACAGCCCGTCTATGATCTCTTTCCATTCTTTCAGGTAGTTCTCGCGCGCTTCACGGGTCATAGGGGTCTCTTCGCCGTCATCGTCAAGATAGTCACGCGCATAATCGGTTCTTTTACGTCCCCAGTTATTGTCGCCGCTCGGCATGTCCTGCCATACGAGCATCCCGATGCGGTCGCAATGGGTATACCAGCGCGCCGGTTCCACCTTGATATGTTTACGGAGCATGTTATATCCGAGGGCTTTGGCTTTCATGATGTCGCCGGCGAGGGCTTCATCATCCGGCGCGGTATACAGACCGTCGGGAAACCACCCCTGGTCTAACAGTCCAAGGTGAAACAGGTCTTTGTGATTCAGTTGCAGGCGCATGATCCCGTTATGGTCGCGTTTGGCTGAAATTTGACGCATGGCGCCATAACTTTTTACCCGGTCGGTCAGGCGTCCCCGGCTGTAAAGGTTGATTTCCAAGTCATAGAGGAACGGTGCGGCGGGCGACCACAGTTTTGCCTCTGCAACGGGGATGTCGAGCGTTTCGGCAACGACTCCTTTGGTTACGGACAACAGTTTGCCGTGATCGGATACTTTCACTTCCACATAGTCGCCGGGCGTCGTGTTTTCGGTATTCACTTTTACCGAAAGGATTTCCTTGTCAATATCGGGGAGTATTCGAAGCGAAGATATATGTTGCTCCTCTACAGGTTCAAGCCAGACGGTCTGCCAGATACCCGACACGGCGGTGTAGACTATGTTGGCCGGCTGGCTGACCTGTTTTCCGCGCGGCTGGTAATAATGGTCGGTAGGATCCCATACTTTCACAACCAGCGTTTGTTCTCCTTTTTTCAGGAACGGGGTGATGTTGAAATGGAACGGAGTATAGCCGCCCGTATGGGTGCCTATTTTGATGTCGTTGAGATATACCTCGGTTTTCCAGTCTACCGCGCCAAAATGCAGGATAATGTTTTTATTTTTCCATGACGCCGGTACGCTAAACGTACGTTGATACCACAGTTCTTCGTTGCTGCCGATGGGCTTTTGTACACCCGACAGGCTCGATTCTATGGCAAAGGGAACGAGTATCTGTCCGTCAAAAGATTCCGGACGGGGTTTTCCAACCGGTGCGATCGCGTAGTTCCACAATCCGTTCAGGTTTTTCCATTCGGGGCGTTCCATGATGGGACGCGGGTATTCAGGCAATACGTTTTGCGGGTCTATCTTTTCCGCCCATTCGGTTTTGATCCTGTCGCCTGCCGGTTTCCACTGCGCTTTCACGGCGAGCGTGAACGTCAGAAGCAGGAATATGCAGCGGACGATGCGCGATATTCCGGTTTTTATCGAACGCTTCGATAATTCGTTTAAAAACGTTAACGAAGGGGAGATGTATGCTCTTTTTGTTTTCATTCGTATCGTATTCGGGTGGGGTTTATAATCAGTATATGTCTTCAAATTTCAGTGTCCAGAGGTATTCGCACGGAAGATTTTTCCCGTTTTGCAAATCATCGGGAACAGTGATTTTCACGCCTTTTCCCGATGCCGTCCACAGCAGCGGTTGATGATAACCCAGCAGCCTGACGTCGCTTCCCGGGCGCAGCCGTACGGATTCGAGCGATATTTCACCCACGGACAAATCAGGGATAAAAGCATAAATGCATCTTCCGTCTTTGCTTTGCGTGAAACGCACGTTGCCTTCTTTCCATACGGCGCGGGCGCGCGTATGATAAATACCTTCGCCGTTGACGGCGAGCCAGCGTCCGGTTTCTTCCAGTTGCTCTATTGCCTTGGGATGAAACTGTCCGTCGCCGTCAGGCCCTATGCCTACCATAAAACTGCCGCCCTTGGCAACAGCATCGGCAAGGTTGGCGATGATCCACGAAGCGCCTTTGTATCTGGAACCGTCCTTATCGTATGAAAATGATGAAGCCAGCGGATAGATCACCATCCAGGGCATATTGGTATTTTCCTTGCTGCCCGGGACAAATCCTTCGGGAGTGTAATAGTCGCCGTAGTTACCGATTCCGCGGCAGCGAATCAGGATATCAGGCTGTAGTTGCCGGATCATTTTGATGGTCGCTTTTGTTTCCGGCCAGACGTCGGCGCCCAGCCACTGGTCGAGGCAGAGCATGTCTATTTTCCCGTAATTCGTGAGCAGTTCCCTCAGTTGTTCGCGGTGGCGCGCTACCAAACGATTCGTTTCTTCCGGCGTGCGTTCGGGCGTCATTATTTTGGTGGAGTCGAAATGGATGTCGTTGCCGTACATGATGGTATTGGTCCTGACGCTCAGCGTGGTCAGCGGATGACCGTTGTACGGCCTGAAATCGGCATCGTACCAGTCGGGATGCGAAAAGTAAAGGTCTGTTTTGATGCCGTTTTTCTGCGCAGCATCGGTAAGTTCCCTGACCACATCCCGTTTGAAAGGCGTTTCCATGATGCTGTACGCCACGTCGCAATCTTCAATGGGGTTGTCCCTGTCGAGGTAGTTGGCGCGCCTTTTGACGCGCGTTTTCGTGTCGAACATGGAGAAGCCTTCGTGATGCTTGGTGGTAAAAGCAAATGCCTGCAACCCGGAACGCTTAAAAAAGCTCATCCATTCATCAGCGTCAAAGGCGGCGGGATGAAACGTTTTGTAGAGCTGGTTGTATTCCTGCTTCTTTTCGTCGGGCAGGTTAAGGAAGCCCCACGATTCGCCGTTCATTTGCCGGATGGAGTATATTCCCCAGTGTATGCGAACCGAGAACTTGGTATCGCGGAACGCTTCGTGCGCCGCTTCCGAAGCATGGAGATAATCCGGGTCCGGCTCCCGTTCGACAAAAGGAGTTACTACTTTTAAATGGTAATCCGTTTCCGGCAAATAGATGTTACGGTTCCGGTCGCGCACGACGGCTTCGGTCTGTTTTTTTGCTTCGCGGAACACAAACGGCGCTTTGCCTGTGACATCGCTTGACGTAACGGTAGGACAGACGTATTTTTCGATATATTCGACCATCAGCGCCAGTCCGCCCAAATGCGTCGTATAGGGATACCGCTGGGGGTTGTACATCAAATCCGTCATATCACGCATCAGCACAACGTTCATTCCCATTTTTTTCATGGCGCGGAGTCCGAAAGAGCGGCCGATGACGCACATATTGGTATGTACGCCTGCCAGGATGACGTTTTTGATTTTTTTCTTTTTGAAATAAGCGCCTATTTCGGCCCCGGAATCGCTTATCAAATCCCCGTCGGTAATGGTGAGGAGATCGGTTTGCCGGCTCCACACCCTGCGGGGCTGGCATTCCGCATTCTCGCATCCTTCATCGGACTGGTCTATCGGCCATACGGCGTTTTCTTCCGAAGGAAGCCTGTCTCCGTTTGCCAGTTTGGCTATCTTTTTGTCGTTATATTTACTGATTTCTTTTCTACCGGGACTATCTGTATAATAATCCATACAGTCGCTGGGCGCGTGGATGATGGTGATCCCTTGACGACGTGCTGTCTCCAGCAGTTCGTTCATCGCCGGAGCCATTTCGGCAACACGCGCAGTGGCGCCGTCGCACCAGTGCCTGTCCCACATATCGCATATGATGATCGCCGTTTCATGCGGATTCCAGTTTTCAATACGATTGCCGGTGATAAAACCGCTTTCACCGGATTCGGAAGGGATCCTGCTCTGCATGGAGATCCGCATAGGCGGTACGGTTTTTTCCTGCGCCGTGACCATGCTCCCCGAAACAACGCCGGCAACAGCAACGAATAACATCAATTTCAACAATTTTTCCATATTATTTATCATTTTATCATTTAATATGTAACTTATTTTTATTTCTTATTTAAAAGCCGCTCATCAAGCAGTTCGCTTAAAAAGCCTTCTACAACCTCAAAATCGGACTCTTTTCGCAAAAGGATACCAATACTCTTTCGTTACTTTTTACCGATTCCATATCTACTCTGTTTTCCGTTTATACCGGAACAAAATTAATCAAAAAATAAACCGTAAAAACAATATTTAGCCTTAAAAACGGCTCATCCTTTTTGATCGCATCTCAAAGAATGAACCGTCGACAACAACATTTTTTCAAGAACGTTATCTGATGCAAAATTTCCCATTTGGAGAAGGCAAATCCTCGCTCGGAGTGAAGACGCCTCCGCTTTTGGTGAAGACATCTCCGCCCGGAGTGAAGAATTTCCCGCTTTACGGGATTTTTGCCAAACTTATTTCACATTGTACCCTTTATCCCTATCGAATTCCAGAAAGCTCTCAAAAGAATAGGGCACACCTGCTACTTTGTGAATTCTTTCATAGATAAGCCACCGCGACTGCGCATTATAATAAACCCCCTCGTTTCCAAGGCTTACCATGACCGAATGTTCTTCGGGACGCCATATGCCTCTGGGTTCATAAAAACCGCCTTCGTAGGCTCCTACCTCTTCGTAACCCGGCAGCTCGATAAAATCCTTCCAGGGAACCTGTGTCAGGTCGTTGGTGACGGAAACGTTCCAGCACTGATCGTTTCGCTGAAGCCCCAGCAGACCCTCGACGCCTCCCATATAACCGGGAGTGGAAACATATTCGTCGGCCAGAGACGCAAATGCGTGACCGGTAAATTCATGCGCCATCCAATACGTACTCACGCCTTCGTCGGTAGAGTATATGCCTATCCCGCCGCCTACCGCGCTGCCGAAATATGCATACCCGCCGATCATTCCATGACCTACAAAAATCCAGGAAGCAGTGACGGGCAATTCCTGGTTCGCTTCCTTCGAAACCCGTTTCGCCGCATCAAAATCAGGCCCTACTCCCGAATTAAAAGCGGTTTTCGATCCCCTCACACAACCTGACTCTTCCGATTCGACCACAACTGCATAAACATCGAACATATCCACAAGATCCTTGACAAGAGGGTTTGTTTTCAGAAGACAGGCCGCCAGTTCCCGGCTTACTTTTTCAAATATGCCGTCTCCTTTTTTATTGTCCACCCTGTCAAAGCCGTCTCCGATGATGACCACGTGAACTCCGCTGCCCACAGTATGTTTATTCAACAGGATCGTGTCCTTATGATTCCAATAGTTGCCGGCACAGCCCTGAACAACCGGTATTTCTCTTGTATCGCCGCCCGTAGAAAACGTCAGGGTTCCTGTACGTTCCGCTGTTCCGGTATTTTCCGACGCGGAAACTTTGATCACCTGGGAGCCTATGCCGGTAGTTTGATCAACCTGTATCCAGTCGTTGCCGGCAACCGTCCACTGTGTGGACGAAATCACCCGTAATGAGCGGTAATTGCCTTTGTCCGACAAATCAACCTGTTCGGAACCGAAGGAAAAACGGTTGGCTCCCTTGAGCTGCCTGACCGAACATGTAGCGCTGCGGGTTGCGGTTTTGAACACAATCTCTCCGTTTCGTATCCCCGAAGTGGTATTCATGCCGGCCGCAACGGTTACTACAACGGTTCTTCCGCCAATCCCTCTCGTAGGAGTCGCCGTCAACCAGTCCGTCGTCGATGCTAAGGTCCAGTCCGCATCGGATGAAACCGTAAATTTCACCTGATCGCCATTATCCAAATCTTTCAGTTCTACTTCTTTTGAGGTAAGCGACAAATTTACCGTTTTCGATTGGGAAACGCTCACGCTTTGCTTGATGTTGCCGGCGATTACTTCCGCTTTGCCGGTGCGCGCGTCGCCGTCGTTGTTCTGGTCCACCGTTACGGTAACAACCGATTTACCGCTCCCGGTTTCGGGAGATACATGCAGCCAGCCCTGGTAACTCTGCACTTTCCAGTCGACATTGCTGTTGATCTCAAATGTCACAATTGCAGAGGTGTCGCCTTCAATGACAATCGCTTCCCTGTTGAGCTTCAGGGAAGGCTGCACGGTATCCTTGTCCTCACAGGCGGTAAAAACACAGAAATTCACTATTCCGGCGAACATAACCAGCGCTAATTTCGCTGCGATTCTTGACTTCATTTTCATTTTCTTCTTCTTGTTATTACTATTAATTATTATACTGCGCACGGCGTAATTTTGTGCGATGATTTTTGTAGAGACGTGGCATGCCACGTCTCTACTATATCACAATTTTAGCCCGCGCATGGTATAATTTAATTACTATTATTATTAATTATTTACTTTAATGCGTTTAATATTTAGCCCAAAACCGGTTCATTCTCTTTGAGATTGAGAATATCTCTCAGAAAAATGAACCGGAAAATCTTTACTCGAAAAAGGCAATTCCCCCTCCTTTGGAGAAGGAAAAGCCTCGCTCGGAGTGAAAACAGTCATTGAAACTGAATACGACTTGCCTTTTTTGTATCAGACCTATTTCGATTTCGTATTGTACCCTTTATCCTTATCGAATTCCAGAAAGCTCTCAAAAGTATAGGGTATACCTGCTACTTTGTGAATTCTTTCATAGATAAGCCACCGCGACTGTGCGTTATAATAAATCTCCCCGTCTCCCGGAAGCCCTACCATGATCGAATGCTGTTCGGGACGCCATATATCTTTGGGTTCATAAAAACCGCCTTCGTAGAAGCCTACCTCGTCATAATCCGGCCGCCCGATAAACCTCCCCCAGGGAGCCTGCTCCGGGTCTGTGGTAACAGAACAGTTCATGCACTGATAACTGTTCTGATACCCTATCAGTGTCGGAATGCCTCCCATATAACCGGCGTTCACATACTCGTCGGCAAGAGACGCAAATGCGTGACCGGTATATTCATGAGCCATCCAATACGTGCTCACGCCTTCGTCGGTAGAGTATACGCCTATTCCGCCGCCGTCCCGGTCGCCGAAATATGCATACCCGCCGATCATTCCATGACCTACAAAAATCCATGAAGCGGTGGCCGGCAAATCCGGTATCGCTTCCTTCGAAAACCGTTTCGCGGCATCGAAATCAACCCCTGTCGGCGCATTAAAAACGGTCTTCGTCCCCCGTAATACGCCCGTCTCCGGCGATTCTGCCACAACCGCATAAATATCGAACATATTCGCAAGATCCTTGACAATAGGATTTGTTTTCAGAAAACAGTCCGTCAATTCCCTGCTTACTCTTTCAAATATGCCGTCTCCTTTTTTATTGTCCACCCTGTCAAAGCCGTCTCCGATGATGACCAAGGGAACTCCGTTGCCTACGGTATGTTTATTCAGAATGATCGTGTCCTTATTGTTCCAATAGTTGCCGGCACAGCCCTGAACAACCGGTATTTCTCTTGTACTGCCGCCTACAGAAAACGTCAGGGTCCCTGTGCGATCTGAGGTTCCGGTATTTTCCGATGAGGCGGAAACTTTGATCACCTGGGAGCCTATGCCGGTAGCCGGATCAACCTGTATCCAGTCGTTACCGGTAACCGTCCACGGCGTGGACGAAATAACCCGTAAAAAGCGGTAATTGCCATTGTCCGACAAATCAACCTGTGCGGAACCGAAGGAAAAGCGGTCTGCTCCCTTGAGCTGCTTGACCGAACACGTAGCGGTGCGGGTTGCGGTTTTGACCACAATCTCTCCGTTTCGTATCCCCGAAGTAGTATTCATGCCGGCCGTAACAGTTACTGCAACGGTTCTTCCGCCACCCCCTCTCGGAGGAGTCACCGTCAACCAGTCCGCCGTCGATGCTAAGGTCCATTCTACATCGGATGAAACCGTAAGCGTCACCTGGTCGCCATTATCCAAATCTTTCAGTTCCACTTCTTTTTTGGAAAGCGCCAAATTGATCGTTCTCGATTGGGAGACGCTCACGCTTTGCTTGATGTTGCCGGCGATTACTACCGCTTCGCCGGTGCGCGCTTCGCCGGCGTTGTTCTCGTCCACCGTTATGGTAACAACCGATTTACCGCTCCCGGTTTCGGGAGATACGTGCAGCCAGCCCTGGTAACTCTGCACTTTCCAGTCGACATTGCTGTTGATCTCAAATGTCACAATTGCAGAGGTGTCGCCCTCAATGACAATCGTTTCCCTGTTGAGCTTCAGGGAAGGCTGCACGGAATCTTTTTCCTTGCAGGCGGTAAAAACACAGAAATTCACTACTCCGGTGAACATAACCAGCGCTAATTTCGCTGCGATTTTTGACTTCATTTTCATTTTCTTCTGATTTTTGATTTTATTTAATTTATATTTATTAAAGTTATTTGAATAATTATGGGATGATCCCCTGGTGCAACAAACCGAAATAAACCAAACCGAAAAGACCGGCATTCCATCCCTGTAACTGAAATCCCAAATTTTCGCCTGTCAGGCTGTTGATATGCTCATTGGGCGACCAATCACCCGACGCCGCCAAATCGGCATTGGCTACCCTTTTGATCAAATCGACGGCTTCTTTTTCTTTTCCGACATGGATCCGTGCCCAGCAATCCATGAAACTCAGCCAGGGCCAGACCGCGCCGTTGTGGTACGTTGCCGGAGGATAACCGAATTCTGCCGGATAATACGGATAGGTTTCGCAGATCCCGTAAGGCGTCAGGCTCATTTCGTTTAATGCCGCGATCATACTCAAGGCTTTTTCACGGGGAACGACATCAAACAAAATACCGATCGTCTGGTCTTGCAGGAGCTTGTCATTGACTGCTCCGTTTTTCCATATCTGGCAATAATACCGACCGTTCCAAAGGCCGCCTTTTTCCACCGGCCGATTGATGAAGTCGAATCCCTTTTCGAAGGCCGCCTCATATTTCCGGCGGCTTTCGTCATCACCGCACTCCTTACTCAGGGATACCATCTGCCGAAGCGCCGCCAGATAGATCAGGCCCGAAAAAGGCGAATACATGCGCTCTTCTACTCCTCCCACATCTTTCCAGTCGCCCCAGAAAGAAACCTGCACCGGCAATCCGTTCCCGTTAGCATCGCGCGAAATGAGCCAGTCCATCGCTTTTTTCAGGGAAGGCCAGTAAGCGGACAGTTCGCTTCTGTTGTGATATAATTGATAGAAACGGGCAATCCGTAAAATGAAAAAGGCATTGATATCGATATCGTCTTCCCGCTCAATCAGGGGGAGAATGGTGGTTGGTATCTTACCGGACGGTTGCTGGGCGGCAGCGCTTTCTTCGATCATCTTCTTTTCCATGTCCCGAAACAGGACCAAATGCAGCCAGGACGTCCAGTAACTGTCGCGCTGGTTTAGCTCGCAGTATCCCATGGTCAGTATTTCGTTATTTTTGGTGCATTTGGTCAGGGATATCCCCGGAATCATGTACCAGCGCAGATCGGTATCCAGTTCCCGATCGCCGGTTTCCGGAACGGCACGGTCAAACAGTTGGGTTTTTGCCTTCAGCGCCGGCCAGGTACGGTACGTATAGGCCGTGATCTCCTCCACGTTCCGAAAGCGGTTTGCCGCGATCCAGTCCGGATCATAAAACGCCAGAAGAACCCGTATCTTTTTCTGTTGGCGCGGTTCCAAAACAACCGGGATGGACAACTCCCCGTTTTCCCATACGGCTTCGGCGTCGCTTGTCAGCTGGAAGACATCGTTCCCGACGCCCCGGTAATTCCCGACACTGCATGACTGCGCCCCGTTCGCCGGGGATAGATCCGGCTTCAGCCTGATCCTGAAATCTTCCCGCTTGCCGGCGCCGGCGCAGTCTATCTCAAGAAGCAGGACAGGCAGCGAAGACGTTTCCATGTCGTTCACCCCTAACGGGCAAAAAGCCTCTGTGGAGATACGGGCGGATATCGCCGGCGACTTCCGGTACGAACCTTTCACAAAAGGGAAAACCCGGCTGATTTGTTTTTCTTTAAATTCGGAAAACAAATGTCGCCGGTTTTCTTTTTCGATATAGAAGGTCACGGCGCCCTGATCATCCAGCCATTTGCCTAACTGACCGGGATTCCGGAGTATCTTCCCGAAGAAATCGCCGTTTGCCGAAGCGTTGACCGTCAAAGCAAAATTGGCAAGCGGATAACCGTCCGTGCGTTGTCCCGTATTTCCGCACAGGACGCCGACCGCGCACGTACACAATAGTAAAAAGATGATGATTCTGTTCATTTTAAAGTAAGGTTTTAAGGTTTACCGCAGTTTGATGATTTTCGTGGCTTCCGTTTTCCCGTCCATATTCACGACACCGATGTACAATCCGCTTGGGAAAGCGCCGGTATTGATCCGGTTTTCACCCGGCAGGCAGGATATCGATATGACTTTCCGGACGGCGATGGTATAGAGGGAGAAGGATATCCGGCGATAGCCTTCCGGCACGTCTATGATGAAGTAATCATTTGCCGGATTCGGATAGATTCGCACCGAATTCGTAGCCGTCTGCGACGGATGATTTTGCGACGGATCTGCTGTTCCCGTCGGGAGGCCGCCCGTTTGACTTACCGCTTTGTTGTAGCTGCTGTAGAAATTGCTTGCGGCAATCGACGGGCGGTTGAAGAGGTAAACCGCATCGTCGCCGTCGGGATAACGCCCTACGGACACATCGCCGCCGTGGCCTGCATAATAAAGCGAATCGCTCCATTGCAGATTGCTGGCCGTCAGTAAAACCACTCCGCCTTCGGAGGCCAGCTTGAAGGTCGCGTGCAGCTGGCTTTCCGCAACTAAATCGTCGCACCAGACAATTTTATAGCCATACGCAGGAATTTGCGTCAGGTCGGGACGCCCTGCAGGAAATTGATATTTGGTCGGCCTGGCTTTGCTGTCGCTGAGATACATCCCGGCAATGTCAACCGTCGAACGGGTCGTATTGTAGAGTTCTATCCAATCGTTCCGCTTGAAATACTCGTTCACATAAATGGAGTTGTCCGCGCTGACTTCATTGATCCGCACCGGAACAGATTTTTTTCCCGGGTCTTCGATGAAAACGGCGCGTAAATTGAAACTTCCCGACGACGGGAGCTGTATTTCCGGGGCATCGGAATACGCCTGCGCGTCGCGAACATCCAGATAAGAAAGCTGGGCGTCCAGATAAATGTCGGACGACTCCGGCCTGTCCTGATGCACTTCAATAGCGATGACGTTATTGCCTTGCCGGAACAGCGAAGAAGGAAGCGAGATACTTGTTTGATCGGGATTGCTGTATGCGTACTGCGTCGCGTAAGTCTGGTAGGTTACGGTTCCGCCGGGTATCTGGTAGCGTGCCGCTTCCGTGCCGTTGATATAAATGACCGCTCCATCGTCGATGGTAAGGTCCAACCTGAAATCGTCTCCGCCTGCAGGGGCTTTATCCAGCTGAAAACTCCGGCGGAAATAAGCAGTCGGGTTCTTGTTGCCGGAGTTGCTCCCGTAACTCACGGTGGTATTAAAGCTATGGTTGCCGTATCCCAACGGGGCCTGTCCGCTTTTCCACGATGCGTGATCATTCGAAGAATACCATCCGGTACCGTCGAGCGAGCCTTGGTCGTAATAAGACCAGGACGCTGCCGCATACGGCAATATGACCGTCCGGGCGGAAGTCAGCGTTTCCCATTTTGAAAATTTATAACCGGAAGGCGCTGTCGCCTTCAAATTTACAGGAGAGAAGACCCTTCCTTCAAACTTTCCCAAAGGAACGGGCAGCCCGTTGAGCCAAATCGTTGCGGCGGGATGGCTTGACGAAACCGAAACGGTTTGAAAGGAGCCCAAACCCATAAAATTACGCAGGTGGCTGATCGCGTACGCAGGACGTTGCTGCGCAAAAGTCCTCATCCTATTTATGTTCGCGTCAAACGCATAGTTTCCCCATCGCTGCGAATGGTATGTGGTTACTTCGGTACGCACTTTGTCGGCGATGCTGTCCAGTATATGCTCGACGCGGGCAGGGGCGAAAATAGAGCCAACCAGCAGGCAAAACCGCTCGCTGAACTGCTTTTTGAAATCGGGATATTTGAACAGGTTTTGAATGAGGATCCCCATTTCAGAGTCTCCCCCGCCCCACTCGTTGAAAGTGTCGGTAAAACTGTTTTCACCGGCGGAACCGAACAGGCCGAATGTCAAATCCAAATCATAGATCACAAAACGGAACTTCCCATCTTTGGTTTTGCGAAAGCCCTTGATGTTATTTTGCGGCCAGTCCCAATTATTTATGTAGAATTGAGCGGCCAGGTAATCGATACACGCATCGATATCGAGAAGCGCTTTTAGCTTTTCGTAATTGGCGTCGGTAGGCGCTGCGTCGGCCAGGGACTGAAGCTGCCTGAACGCTGCGTCCGTCCCGTTGAGCTGGGAATAGCCTATCCCGTTGGGCGCTATTTCAAACAGGTCGATTTCGGTATCGTCATATCCGTAATTTTCATCGGCATACTGCTTGTTATTGCGTTCGCGCATATTGATGACGCCATAGTATTCGCCGTTGATATAATGAATAACGGGCTGGTAGGCCTGACATTCCACGTCCATCGTCGTACGGATCATGATCGACTGGATAAAAGCATCCGCCATCATCGTTTGGTAGGAAGAGCCGTCGGTACCGGAGTTTCTTAAAAGAACGTGCTTCAGCCGGATATTCGGTTTCGATGGAAAGAAAGGGTAATTGAAGCGGTTTTTACCTTCATATTTCTTTTCGGCGCTGAGGTCGATCGATTTTTCGATATGGTTGCGCGACGCGCCGCCGTTGATGGAGATGTCGCATTCCTGCTCAAACAGCTTTTCGCCGTTCGGAGAGAAGTATTCGATATTGGCAGGGCGCGCCCAGTCGCGATTCCAGTTTCGGGGATATGGCATATTGACGCCGGGTTTCCCGTTTGTTCCTTCAACATATATGCCGATTGTGTTGTCGTTAAGATATTTCGGGTTGGTCGTAATCGAAACGATCGGCAAGTTATATTCCCTGTTTTCGATGAAATAGCTGTGCGTGACGGTCGGGCCCGGAATACGTCCCGCGGCGAACAGTTTCGCCCTCAATACGGTGGTTTGCGTGATGGAAAATGTTCCGGTCGAACTTGCAGGACTGTCTTCCGTCGGCTCGCTGCCGTCCGTCGTATAACGCAGGGTCATTCCCGCAGGGATGGTCGTCCGTACGGTCCTGCTCCCGGAATATATTCCGCCCGGAGCGTCAAACACCGGTTCCGGACACCGGGCGTCGGTAAATACCGAACCGCTATTCGTTCTGCCCGGGGACGGCGTAGCGCAGTGTTGCCACGTACCGCCTCCGTCAACGGTGCGGGCATAGGACGCTCCTTTGATCTGTTCGGGAAAAGATACGGTCGAAACAGAGTTGCCGTTGTTGTCCGACAACGAGAGGGAGCCTCCTTCGCAGTCGAGCTTGAAATTGGTTTGAAGGCCGTTCAGGTCTTCGTCATTCTGTTCGCACCATACTACAATATAGCCGTTTGCCGGAACCGTGAATGAACTGTAGCCGGGCATTCGAAACTTGCGGGGATTGTCTGCGTCGTCGCTTAGATACCATCCACTGACGGAAACCGATTGCGCGCCGTTATTGTACAACTCAATCCATCCGCTAAAATTCCACGTAGGGCTTATGTACGAGGTATTGGACGGCATGATTTCGTTGATCGTCACAGCCGCTTTGATCCGGCTTGTACTGCATAAAAAAACGGTTACGCTTAATGCGACGAAAAATTTTCTGAACAACATGATACTGATTTCTTGATTATTTTTATTTGGATGTAACGAATTTATTCTGAAAGAGGCCTCGAACATGCTTCCCCTGACGGGGGAAAGTCCCGGCGAGGCCTCGGACATACTTTCCCCTGACGGGGGAAAGTCCCAACGAGGTCTCGAGCATACTTTCCCCCACGTGGGGAAAGTCCCAATGAGACCTCGCGCATACGTTCCCCTCATGGGGAAAGTCCCAACGAGACTTCGAGCATACTTTCCCCTCATAGGGGAAAGGTTTTTCCGGATGAACTAAGGTTCGTCTTCGCCGCACGAAACAGACACTGCGGCAAATGCTGCTGTTAGCAGCAGGTTCGCCATGATCTTGAACTTTCGATTCATTTGATGATTCATCGATTACTTATTCTTAATTCTTAAGGAAGTCCCGCCACTGTCAGGGCCTTTTAATTCTTATGTCTTCTTCCCGCCGCCTGAGCAAGCTGGTTTTTGTAACGTTCGCTGACGGCGTTCAGGTCGTTGATCAAGGGTATGTAAGCGTCGGCGCCCTTCACCTGAACCAGCGCATCGACCATATCCAGCAGCTCGCGTAAATTCTTGTCGGTTTCGTTGCGGGCGGCTTTCATGCGGGTCTTCGGACGCTGGGCGGATTCGGCGTAACGCTCGGACATCAGCTGCTTGAAGGTCCGGTTTTCGATGTCAAGCTGCGCCAGCCAGTCGTTCAGTTCCAGCAGCGTCACATCGGCCGGACAACGGTCGTTGAGTTCGCGCAGCAGGTCGTCGATGGCAGCCGTTTCCTGATCGAACGACCTGGCGGCGATGTTGCCGTAATGTTCCAGCACGATGTCGATCTTTTCGGCAGCCTTGCGCTTGTCGGCGTTAAAGTGATAACGCGCCGACTGTACCGCTTCAACCAATCCGCGGAAAATGCCGTCGCGCACATGGTCCTGAGCGCTGATTTCGCCGGTGTACCCGCTCTTCCGAATGATATCGAGCGCGCCGACTTCAACATCCAGCGAGGATTTAAAGGCGTCGTACTGAGGCTGTATCCCCAGCGTTTGCGGATGATACCCGATCAAAAGACCGTCTATCGTCTCGTTATACGTTACGTGGTTTTCGTTACGAAGATCCCTATACTTGAATCTGATGAGCAAATTATTCATATTCATGATACAATGTTTATTTATTTATTTATTGATTGATTGACATTTATGTTATTTATTTTTTGATTTAATCCTGTTTTATAAAAGTTTTCACACCTCCTTATTTCGTTAAAACCATCTTTTTCGTATCCACCAAGCTGTTTCCTATATAGAGGAATAATAATAGATACCTGCTGCAAGGTCGCCGCCTTCTATCGTGATGCTGCCCGTTCCTTCGGATGCGGAGAGCGGATGCCAAGCATAAATTAAATATGATCATATAAAATATATAAAATAATTTTTTCATGACTTAACTATTTTAAAAATTTGAATCCGGATGACCTTCTCCTCCTTGACCATATTCGATATCAGAGAAATATTTTGAAAAGTTCTTTTCTAAAAACTCCGCAAGTGCTTCTATATCGCAATTACATTCTATGGCTGCGGTTCTCCTCAAATATTCATCCGTTACTTTAGGAAAAGGGTATTTGAAAGAAAAGACATTAAAGTTTTTTAAAGCATCGTTCAGATTTTTATCATTACTTATCAGTTGCTCTCCTACACGAGTTACGGATGTCGTATCGTTAATATAAGCATATAAATATCCATAGTATCCAACAATATCGCCCGGTTTATTAAACAGTAAATAATCTGTTTTGCTGTAATACAACTTTAATGTATCTTTCTGAAGTTCAAAAGAGCGAACCGCCCTTAAAGAGTCCACAAAAAAAGATCCATCCGGATATTCGACCGCTCTAGTTCCTCCAAGACTTGTTATCCGGAGAGAGGAGGTTTGAGCGTTGATTTCATAACTTCCCGATAATTCATTGGTAGATGATCTTCCTTCTAATGTATTGTCCTCATTAAAGAGGAGCCAATAGCGATTATCCGAATCCGATTCGGGCGTTTTTATATTTCCATTGGTTACAAAACCCGTCAGTTTCCATTTGGTTTCCGTCAGAACCGGTTCATGCGAATGATCCGGTTCCTGTCTCGGCGGTACGAAGTCCATGCAAGACGTACCCATGCTCAGCGCAAGCACAACCAATATTAATTTTTCTAACGTTTTCATGGCAATTCGTTTTTAAGCATTGTCAATTCCAAGTCGGAAAAAGCCATGTCAGTCGTATGAAATCCGGGATTGAAAGAAGCCGGATATACTTTGCCCGACAATAGTACCGGTAATCCGTTTTCCAGAATATCCCATTCTTTTGCATATTGGGGATAATTGCAAATCCGAAAATAGGTCATAAGACCAAATTTTCCCACAAGCCAGGCTGTTGGCTCGGTATCATCAAACAGTTTTGCAATTACGATACAAGATGAGAGACTTTGATATGGAGGAATTTCTTTTAGAATCGTTGTTTTGTGATCCGTTAGATAATAGAGAACATGACCTGTCCGGTTCGTGCAGGCAGGTAAAATATCGTCCGGTTTTTCTTCCGGCGGGGATGTTGCTATGAACCGGATTAAAACCGCATCGCTAAATTCCGGCAGAGGCAGATACACATTACTTAGAATAAAATCTTCAATCCGAATGCTATCATTGGAGTAAAAAGCAATTTTGTTGTGCGTCGTTCTCCAATTCCGTATAATCCGTATCGAATCGCCTGTAATGGTTTGATACGGCCATAGGTCTATGGTCTGGCCCTTCGTGGTTTTTGTGTAGACCATATCGTTGTCTGCAAAAGCATAGACATAGCTATCCTTTTCGCCCGACACGACCCACTCGCCGGTTAATTTACTCTTCAGCAAATCCCGATCCGCCGGGGGCGTTGCTATGTGTCGGATTAAAACCGCATCGCTAAATTCCGGCGGAGACACTGCCGCATCACTTGGAATAAAATCGTTAATCCGAATGCTGTCATTGGAGTAAAAAACAACCTTATTGTGCGTCGTCCAGTTGTTCCGTGCAATCCGAATGGAATCGGCTGTAATCGGCTG
>JAISFI010000070.1 GCA_031263685.1 Dysgonamonadaceae bacterium
GCCGTGAGGTAATCGAGCTGTCCGCTGGCTTCGAGTCCCCGGTTGCTCAGGCGCACTTCGGCGTGCAGGCGTGCGTTTTCGTAGGCGCTGATGGCCGAATCGCCGCTTTCGTAAATGAACCCGAGCGAATAGTCGGGCTGTACGCGCAAGCTTTGTCGCATATCGCTAAAGATGTCGGCCGAAACGAATTTGCCGCTTAAAACCAACGATTCCTTCGTAAAATTGTCGATGCTGTCAATCACAAACGGATCCAGTTCGAAATAGAAAGATTCGGCATTGTAGGCGCCGCCGGCAATGTCGGTAGAGCCGTAAAACACGTATGAAGCGCTGTCGCTATTGAGGATAGGAAATTGTTGCAGGCTTTGCCGTCCCGATTTATTGTCGGGAAGGTCGATCTGTATACTTCCCGACAATTTTTCGATAGCCGTTTTTAGTCGCCGTTGCCTGGGCTTTCCAAGCGCATCCTTTTCGTTGGTAGGTACGTACATGTACAGCGAGTCCACGCGGTAGAGATTGATCTTAAAGGCGTCGTAATCGAAATGCAATGAATCGCCGTATAATTCGATCTGTCCGGCATCGATACGCCCATCGATTTCGATGGTACGGTTTTTTTTCATCACCACCTGTGGATTTCGCGGCTTGATGACTACCTTTTGCGAATCGCTTACCATAAATTTATCAATGCCATGGATGGTCAAATCGTGGTTTTTTACATTGAATAATGCATTTTTAGCAGGTGCGGTAATGGACGAATGCAGATCAATCACATCGAAATCGGTCTTTTTGGCAGCAGCTGCCAGGAATTCATACAGGCGAGGCTGTACTGTGGCCTCATCTTTATCGCCATCGAAAAGAATGAAGCCCAGCTTGGCGATTTCGATCAATTGGATCCGCGCATCGGATATCGATCTGCGAATATGGCCGGCATAAGCTTCGGCAGGGAACGTTTCAAAACCCCAGTTGGCAACACATTGCCTGATGGATACCAAGGGATGTATAGCATCGAAATATTGCAGGCTTTCGAAATAACGCTGGTCAAAGTAGTTCTGCGAACGAAACTGGGCGCGTCCGCCCGCCGATCCTCTCATCATTGAGAAACTCATCAATGGCTCGTCCGTCTTCCAGATCAATTGCTCGAAATCCATGTCCACCTTGTGGTATGAATCGTTGTAAGGCGCTTTGGACGAGGCAGCATCCGAACGGATAAAACTCACTTCCTTGGCTTCCACAAGGTATACGAATGACAGGTTGTTGTGGTATATGGAATCCTCGTTCAAATGGATATTGAGCGATACGTTGCGCGCATTGACGCGATCTTTCCTGAAAACAAAGCTTTTCGATTTGATATCTATCCGCAGGCTGTCGCCTTTTTGTATTTGGATGGTCGCCTTTTCTTCGTCGGTACCGGCGCCAATACTGCGGGCTCCCTGTATTGAGATTCCGCCTTCGAAGGTAATATCCGGGTAGAGGTCTTTGAAGACAAATTGTTTGTTGTAGGTGATGAATTCGGGATAGATGGCCGTTTCCGGGTTTGAGTTGTGGCTCACTTTATCGATCAATTTACCCATGACCGGCGTGGGGAAATACGTAGTATGTGTCAGCCACGCCGAGTCGACTTCGTATTGCGACTGCTTCATATTGATGGCGTAGTCGTCCAGCCGTGCCGAAACATCACTTGGTGCAAGCCCGGCGCGCTCCCAGGTTACTGTCCCGCCTTTTCCTTTCCATCGCTGTTCGTTCATCAGGAAGCGGCCGGTTGTTTGCCCAATCATGATGCTGTCGCCTTTCGAAAAGCAGTAAAGGTCGCAACTGCCGACAATGACTGAGAGTTGGTTGGTGGTGAAGTCGAAACGATAATCATCGTTCGAGCATTTCCAATCGCTGCCGGCCGAGGAACAAATCAAACGTTTGTCCAACAGGTCGCGTGTAGCTGTCATCAACGCTTGCAAAGAAGTGGGGGTCGTGCGACGATCTTGGCATGCCGCATCAACAGCCTTGATCCAGGCATCATATCCTTTGCCTGAATTATCGGGCTTTTTGAATGACAACAAGCATCGCCAAAACATCCAATAATGAATATTACGGGCTTTTTTAACAAGAAATGCGTTGGAAACACGGACAATACCGATCTTTTCGCTGTCGGCAAACACGCCGCCAGCCCAATCGCTGTTGAATTGCGAAATCAAGGCTTTATCGTCGTTCGATACATTGGTCGAAAACATTTCGGCTACAACTTCCGGGTATTTTTCTATATCTTCATCAAACTGCTTGGTTTTCTGCGTAAAACCAGGTGTGGTTATGAATACTGAAAAGAAGAATATGATGAGTTTTTTTGACATATTATCCTGGAAATGATTACAAAAAATGATGATTACTGATGATTACTACAATTTATATATTTAATACGTTTTTTTTTGTAAATCGTTTCGCAAATTTATAAAAAAGCTACAAAAAATGGCATATTGATTTACACGCAAAAATTGTATCTTTGTGGTTGAAATGAATAACAAGCTATGATAGAAACAATTTCATTAGACTCTAAAACAATCCTCATCCGTGCCGATAAGGAAAACGATATATCGGAAGTGATTGATTACATCGTCCGGAAAATGAAAGGTGATCCCCTGGACGATTTGCTGAATTTGGCCGCCCTGCATAAAGTGTTGGATAAGGAATACCGGTTTAAGTGGGAGGAATGTTATGAGTAAGCGGATTTTTGCGGACAGTATTGCCAAGGATGACAATGACCGCAGATACTGGTCAGATTTGGCATACAAAATAGCCGAACCGCAACATGAGTGAGGGCAAATTGTCGGAAAACATGCAGTTGGAGTTAACCCCTAACTCTGCAAAAAATACCCCGTCTAATAGGGGAAAATAAAAAAAATAGCATTATTCTTTGGTAATGTCAATTTTTTTATTGAACTTTGCGATAACCTGATTAGATTGTTTTTGAATTATTTATTCACGTATAGTCCTAATTATTATGCACTTAACTGACTTGATTCAAAAATATAAAGAACCGCGTACGGAAATCAAGTGGATCAAAAACGGGTTTTACAAATATGAGGTCGCTTATGTTTACAACAGGGAAAAGAAAAAGGCGGAAAAGAAAACCATCCGTCTTTTGGGTAAAATCACAGAAAAGGAGACGGATTCATTCCTTCTTCAAAAGATAGTTTGAGGCGCAAGAGCGAGGAGCCACCGCAGGTGGAGATCAAAACCTTCGGGGTTTTCAATCTCTTCTCGGAACTGATGAAAGAAGAAATCCCGTCCCTGAGAGAAGTCTTCGGGGAGGAGGTTTGCCAGAAACTGCTCAGCTTCGCCATGATGCGTTGGGCCTACCAGACGCCGATAAAACGGGCAGGCTATTATCACTCACACGATTTCTGTTCCGAATGCTGGTCGGGTAAATTCATCTTGGACACAAACCTCGGATAACCTTAAATACCTGGGCGAGAACCGTGAGAAAGTTGTCGCCTGGATGAAAACACTGTTGAAGGAGGTTCCCGGGAATGAACGGAATTTTGTTTTGATGGACTCCACCCATTCATTCAGTGCATCGGAAAATCTGACTGTCAATGCCCAAAGCTATAACCCGGATTTTGATTTTGAAAAGCAAATCTGCTTGATGTATCTTTTCTCGGCCAAATGAAGCAGTCCGTCTATTACCGCCTGGTGAACGGAAAATATCACGGATGTAAAATCCATGTCGTTGTGATAAAAGAGAGGGATGTCCAAAAGAAGGTCTTCTTTATCATTCCCCTTGTGCATCAGCAATTTTGTAACCCAAATAAGCGCCTATAGCAGCCCCAATGATTATAGGAACGAACCAAACAATTTCTCCGCTTGGGTCTGTGTAAATCGGCGGATTGTTTCTTGTGTAGGAATAGCGATTATAGTCCTGGCTGTAAGTGCCATCGGCTACAAATGGATCAGGGCTTAAAAACCGTCCCACTATCGGGTCGTACATTCTCCCGTTCATGTTGATCAGCCCGCACTCGTCTAAGTGTTCATGGCCGGTATATCCCCGGTCGAATACGATATGCGGGTTCTTGGTGATGACCGTTCTTTTGCCCCAAGCGTCAAAGGAGCATTTCTGTACGGTTCCGCCTGCCGCGTCGGTGATGAGTGTCAAGCTACCCAGATGATCGGGATGCGCGTAAAACATCCTGTTTTGCAGGAGGGTGGAACCGCCTTTGAACTGCTTGGCATGGATACCGCCACCCTCCATGTAATACAGATGCGTGGTCGTATCGCTTTTGATGACCTGTTCGTAATTTCCTGCATAGATCACCGTCTTGGTGATGTTGCCGTTCTTCCGCAGTTCGGTTTTCCACCGCTGCCCGTCGGGACCGTATCCCCTCCCCCTCCGGTTGAGTCTTCACCTGCCCGGTACCGTATTTTATGAGCATAACGTTTTCGGTTACCTCTTCGTAATCACCTGCAAAAATAGCACGTGCATCAACAAACTTATGGTATAAAATTATTGGTGCTATCCGGCTTGAGAGTAAATTTTTTAAAGTGCCAAGTCTCGTTACTATCGCTATGCCTAAATGTTGTATCATTTTCGATTTTACCACTCCATTTATAAATAGGCAAACCACCTCCTACGGAGCTGGTCCACTGTTCGCATTGAATTTCATCTCCATTTACAATAAACACACCCCACCCGATTTTATCCTTTCGTATCTTATCATATAAATCGACCATTTCTTTTTCAACATTGTCCAAATCAATGCCACCATAACTGTGTGCAGACAGTACAAGTCCATTCCTGTAAAAAAACTTCACAGATGTATTATTATCAAATGGACTATCATAACTCGCCCAATGGAAATAATAATATCCGTCTACTCTCAATTCCTCTCCAATGTAGGACACACGCTGCAACGACAATTCTTCATCTTTGAACAACTTGTTACAGTTTGACAATAAGATGGAAAAGCATAAAATAATGCCCATCGTTTTCATATCATATTTTTTAAATTTTACCATAATGTATTACCTGAGCCAAAGCCGAACTGCCAATACCATCCTGGCTTTATATCCAATACCCTAAACCATTTTGACTTTCCTCCCATCAGCATATCATGAGCAAACTGATTCTGGAAAACTTTACGTATCTGTTCCGAGTTCCGTCCGACTCTTATAGGCCCGAACCCAAAAGACAAAACTCCTGCCCGATATTTATCGGATGTTCCGCCATGGTATGTATCATGTCCATTAATCTCTTTTACATGGTTATATCCTCCTATATTAAGTACATCCGGATCTCCGGTAAACATGTTCAAATTTACCGACATGGGGCCAAAGTTCATTTGTACGGCTGCCGTGCGCCAACGGTCGCCGCCATCGGGGCCGGGAACTCCAAACATGTAATCATTTTCGTACGACACGTTCGTAAAAGGGCCGCCAATGCTGACCATGCCTAAGGTTTGGGAAAACTCTCCCGAGGAAAATTTAGTTACGGAATAGGAAATCAAAGGCGTTAATCCAATCTCGCCTCCTAT